>NZ_KV788492.1:0-107868 GCF_001807295.1 Corynebacterium sp. HMSC06C06 | reverse complement strand
CCCTACGTGTAAAAATCCGTGACAACGGACGCGTCGTCAACAAGGCGGTCTACATGGCTGTCGGTGTGGACATGGAAGGCATCAAGCACATCTTGGGCTTGTGGGTAGCTGCCAATGAAGGTGCAGCATTCTGGTCGCAGGTATGCGCAGAAATCGCCAACCGCGGTGTCAACGATGTTTTTATTGTCTGTTGTGACGGACTGAAAGGTTTTCCCGAAGCAATCCAGGCAACCTGGCCGGACTCCATGGTCCAAACCTGAGTGGTGCATCTGATTCGTGCCGCTAACAGGTGGGTAGCCTCCGGCGACCGGAAAGAGATCTCGAAGCAACTACGAGGCATCTATACCGCTGTCAACGAGAATGAAGCTCGACGTGCACTCGATGAGTTTGAGACCAGCGAGCTTGGCCAGAAGTATCCGTAATCAGTGAAAGTCTGGCGCGACGCGTAGGACAGGTTCATTCCGTTCCTGCAGTTCCCGCCAGCGGCAAGGAAGGTTATCTACACCACCAATTCCATCGAATCGATGAACAGTCAGCTGCGAAAAACAACACGAAACCGAGTTCAGTTCCCGTCGGATTCAGCGGCAGTGAAGACGCTGTGGTTGATGATCTGTAACATCGAGAACCGTCGTCCTGCCCGCCGCGCTAAAGAAGGAGCCAAAGCTTCTGCTGCAGCCAAGCAACCTATCGAAGGCAGCAAGACCAGCAACTGGAAGCAGGCAATCAATCAGCTATCCGTGGCCTACCCCAACAGGTTCGCCGCATACTTGTAAATCAACCCCCGTACACAAACGGACAGACACCCTCGCCGGTGGCAGGATATAAATAGTCGCGTCGATTATATCACACAGCGTGACAAAACTCAGTCGTCATTCTCCCCATCGTGTCGCACTGGATTCACCTGCAGACCTTCTTTGCCCGTGCGATACGCCATGTATGCACTTGCAGCAGTAACAATTAGCGCCACTACGCTGGGGACCGGTTTGTCGAACCAAGCCATAATAAGCGTGCCAAGAAGAGCGATGATGGCAACCGCTGAAAACAACCCTTGCTGACGTCGTTCAATTAAACCTCGATTGTCAATCGAACGAGCAGTTGCTTTTTGAATTTCTGCATCAGCCAAAGCAGTTTGATGGTAGGCATCAATTGATTTCTCGGCCATCTGGACAATACGATCCGCAGCACCGGGAAGAACATCGTCATACCCAGCGAAATCGTTTACTGATGGTAGCGGCCCTGTGTGAGTCGCTATCATCGTTTGGAACTCAGCCGAAGTGATTTGGCGTTCTTCGTCTGGAGTTATTACCTCGAGATCGGGATCTGTTGCATTGCACTCGTCAATGCTCGACCGGTGTCTTTCCAGCCCTCCACGACCAGGGTCTCGGGCCTCGGAGTTCTCACTCCGTAAATCTTTTCCCCGCTGTTCGTCGTCGCTAGTAGCTTCCGACTCCGCGTCTGGAAGTTCATCTTCCGGCGTGCCATCTGACATCACTACTCCTTTCGCTAGACGGTCACGGTTCTATGGGCTTTTGATTGTAGCCGTTTCTGATGCGCAAGACATCGTGAACCTCGTTTACTTCATATAAGTTAACCCCATCCGCTTGTTTTCGCGTCGCTAACGCTCCTCTTTCCACCCACTTTCTGAAGCGCTCAGGTTTGATGTGAAACCCCTGCTGGTTTAATCGGTAGCAGATTATGTTCTATCAAATACCTCTAAGCCTTGAGCCGCTGGGCATCCGTGTATCGCACATTAATCATACGGGAAATCCTCCAAGATTTCGTCCGCATCCCCTTCAGGACGTGGCCCACGTGATGGGGCATTCTCCCAATGTTTTGTTGTCTACGTATGCGCATGTGCTTTCAGGTTCGCAGGACCGTATCACGGCGGCGATTAGCGCCCATGTGGGCAAAGACCTATCGCCAGGCCGTCCGGCTTTGCAGGCGGTCGGCGAGTAGCAGAACAGCAGTAGCGCCCCCGGCTCTTGAATCTAATCAAATCGCCGGGGCGCTTTCGTATCTATTGCGGGATTTTTGCGGGATCCCCGCCTATTGAAAAAGGGTGTCTAACGCTTTCACCTGCGAATTCTTAGGCGGTAGCGTCCAAAGGGTTTTTGACCCAGCTCATGAGGTCACGCAGCTTGGCACCGGTGTCCTCGATTGGGTGTGCGTTAACCTTAGCGCGCATATCCTCGAGTTCCTTGTTGCCGCCCTCAACGTTGGCAACCAGGCGCTTGACGAAGGTGCCATCCTGAATGTCAGTGAGAACGTCCTTCATGCGAGCCTTAACGGAATCGTCAATAATGCGCGGGCCAGCAACGTAGCCGCCGAACTCAGCGGTATCAGAGATGGAGTAGTTCATGTTGGCCAGGCCGCCCTCCCAGATGAGGTCGACGATGAGCTTCATCTCGTGAAGCACCTCAAAGTAGGCCATCTCCGGCTCGTAGCCAGCCTCGGTCAGGGTCTCAAATCCCGCCATCATCAGGTACTCGAGGCCACCACAGAGCACAGCTTGCTCACCGAAGAGGTCGGTCTCGGTCTCGTCCTTGAAGGTGGTCGGAATAACACCCGCACGAGCGCCACCGATTGCTGCAGCGTAGGACAGCGAAAGGTCGTGCCCCTCACCCTTCGGGTCCTGCTCGGTAGCGATAAGACAAGGAACGCCCTTACCGTCAACAAACTGACGGCGAACCAGGTGGCCTGGGCCCTTCGGAGCAACCATACCGATGGTGATGTTCTCTGCTGGTTTGATGAGACCGAAGTGGATGTTCAGGCCGTGGCCGAAGAACAGGGCGTTGCCGTCCTCCAGGTTCGGCTCAATGTCCTCGGAGAAGATCTGTGCCTGGGAGGTATCCGGAGCCAGCAACATGATGACGTCTGCCCACTTAGCCGCCTCAGCGTTGGTGAGAACCTTAAAGCCGGCCTCCTCAGCCTTTGGGCGGGATTTGGAGCCCTCACGCAGACCAATTGCAACCTCAACACCAGAATCGCGCAGGTTCTGTGCGTGTGCGTGGCCTTGGGAGCCATAACCAATGATGGCGACCTTGCGGCCCTGAATGATGGAGAGGTCTGCGTCAGCGTCGTAGAAAGTCTCGATTGCCATGTCAGTATTCCTTACATAGATATTACTGTGCGGTGAACTACCTATAGTTGTACCACACAATGGGATGGTTTGTTCACGATGTGAGATATTTATTTCGAAGGAGCCATCGTCTTTGGTCCGCGCCCCAGCGCCACGTGCCCCGATTGGGCGAGTTCACGGATACCAAAAGGCTCCAAGACATCAAGCAGCGCCCGCAGTTTGCCGGGTGTACCAGTGGCTTCAATAACTACGGACTCTTGCGCGACGTCGACAATGCGCGCGCGGAAGATGTTGACCGCATCAACCACCTGCGGACGATTGGTGTTGTCTGCAGAGACCTTCACCAGCATAATGGCGCGGGCGATGATGGATTCCTCTTTCAGTTCCACAACTTTGAGAACCGGAATGATCTTGTTGAGCTGTTTGGTAACTTGCTCAATGACGACATCGGAAGCATCGACCACGATGGTAAGACGGTTGATGCCTTCCGTTTCCGTACGCGCAGAAACTAACGAGACCAGGTTGTAGCCGCGGCGGGTAAACATACCCGCAACGCGAGAGATGATGCCCTCGATGTCTTGCACCAAGACGGACAGGGTGTGGCGGGTGATTTCATTCGTTGCCATTATTCTTAGGCCTCCTCGACCATCTCGTGGATTTCTGCGGGATCCTCAGCAGCGGACTCGTTCTCATCAAATAGTGGTCGCAGTCCCAATGCATACTGGATCTCCTCATTGGAAGCGCCACCACCAATCATCGGCCATACCTGAGCATCCTGCCCCACGATGAAGTCGATGACCACTGGACGGTCGTTGATTTCGCGCGCCCGCTTGATGGCCGGCTCGACTTCCTCTTCCTTGGTGACGCGAATCGACTCACAGCCCAGCGCCTCCGCGAGCTTCACAAAGTCCGGGAGATACTCATCGTGCTCACGCAGCTTGGTGTTGGAGTAGTTCTGGTCGTAGAAAAGTGTCTGCCACTGACGCACCATGCCCAAATTGCCGTTATTAATAACAGCCACCTTGAATGGAAAGCCTTCCACCGCCGCGGTGGTCAGCTCCTGGTTGGTCATCTGGAAGCAGCCATCGCCGTCGATAGCCCACACTTCCCTATCCGGGCAAGCAGCCTTAGCACCCAGCGCAGCGGGGACCGCGTAGCCCATCGTGCCCGCACCACCGGAGTTAATCCAGGTCCGCGGCTTTTCAAAATCAATAAACTGAGCAGACCACATCTGATGCTGGCCCACACCGGCACAATAGATTGCCTCAGCACCGACGATGGAGCTGAGCTTTTCCAATACGAACTGCGGATTGAGCAAACCGTCCGGCGTGGGCTCATAGCCCCGCGGGAAACGCTTCTTTAGATCCTCCAGGTAGGCCATCCACTCCCCGATCGCCGGTGGGTTGAGCTTCGCATCATTCTGGAAAGCCTTGGTCAACTGCAGCAGCACCTCGCAGGCATCACCGACGATTGGAACGGCCACCTCCCGGATCTTGCCAATTTCGGCCGGGTCCACGTCCGCGTGGATAACCTGTGCGTTCGGTGCGAAGGTTTCGGTATCGCCCGTAACACGGTCGTCGAAACGTGCACCAATGGCGATAAGCAGATCCGCGCGCTGCATCGCAGCCACCGCCGGAACCGTACCGTGCATGCCCGGCATACCCATGTGCTGCGGGTGCGAATCGGGGAAGGAACCCAGCGCCATCAAGGTGGTGACAACCGGGATCCCAGAAAGCTCGGCAAACTCCACCAGCTCGCGAGAGGCATTCGCTTTGATGACGCCGCCGCCAATGTAGAGAACAGGCGCCTCAGCCTCCGCTATCAACTTTGCAGCCTGCGTGATCTGACGCGGGTGCGGCGTAGTGGTGGGCTTATAACCTGGCAGGTCAATCTGCGGCGGATATACGTACTCGAGCGTGGCGTTCTGCACGTCCTTCGGGATATCGACTAGCACCGGACCAGGGCGCCCAGTCGAAGCCAGGTGGAAGGCTGCGGCGATAGCGGTGGGAATATCCTGCGGATCAGTAACGATGAAGTTGTGCTTGGTAATCGGCATCGTCACGCCGCGGATGTCCGCTTCCTGGAAGGCGTCCGTCCCCAGCAAGCTGGTGCCCACCTGGCCGGTGATGGCCACAACAGGAACGGAGTCCAGGTTGGCGTCGGCAAGCGGCGTAACCAAGTTGGTTGCACCTGGACCGGAGGTCGCAATCATCACACCCACCTTGCCGGAGGCTTGGGCATAACCTTCTGCGGCGTGACCCGCACCCTGCTCGTGGCGGGTAAGCACGTGGCGCAGCTTGGTGGAATGGTGCAATGCATCATAGAGCGGCAGCACTGCGCCGCCCGGAATGCCGAATACTAGGTCAGTGCCTAGGTCTTCTAGGGTGCGGACGATCGCTTGCGCGCCGGTGATAATCTCGGCCCCCTGCTTCTTAGCAGAGGCCACCGATGCCGGGGTGGGCGGATGTGTAGCTGCCACGGGGAATGAGCTCCTTGTTGATGAATTGCTGTATCTACTTTGGGTGACAACCCGGGGATGGTGGGATGTCCGTTTGCTAATGAAACACCCTGGGTGCGGTGCCACATTTGCTGAACTGACCAGAAAATGCCAACGCCCCCGTCTCAACTTCCGCTAAGAAGTTGGCGAGGGCGCTTGCTTTTCGACGTCGCTGAAGTTTGATTCGGCAACCCGTTACGGCAAACGCCGCGCCGGTACTACTAGCTGAAGTCGAATAATGATCATGGGAATTACTATACACATATAGATATCGGCCTACTGGAAATACCCCCACTTTTGGGAGCGACGTTCCATTTTGCGAGATAGCACAGGTGGGGCGGTTAACACGGAGGGGGCAAAGTCAATTAGCATAAGCACCTATGACGTCATCTCACCCACAGAACGCCGACTCCGCTCCCGCCTCGGAGGCCCGGGCCACCCACGCCCAGGCAGAGGAATTCAAGCCCGCTCGAGACCACATTTTGGGCATCATTCTTTTATCCGCCATCGCACTGCTCAGCATCGGTTGGGCTCCCAAGTATCTGGCTTGGCTGCTCATCGTTCCAGTGTTGTGCATCTGGTGGGTATTGAAGTCCCGCACTCGTGTCTCCGAAAAGGGCATTGCAATCAGCTACGCATTCAAGGGTTCCCAAAACATCTCTTGGGACAACTTCGCAGGCATTGGTTTCCAGCGTGCCAAAGCATTCGCCCGCACGAAGTCCGGAAAGCAGTTCACGCTTCCGGGCGTCACCTTCAATTCGTTGCCAAGGCTTTCCGACGCCTCCCGCGGCCGCATCCCCGATGCGCTAACCGCCGGGCGTGACGCCGCCGACGAGAAAGTGGTGATCGTGCACCGCGATGGTCAGCAGGTTCTCATGTCCAAGGAAGAATACAGCCAATACCTCGAAAAACACCCCGAGCGAGCCCCCAAAGCTGAGCATTAACGACCTTCTCAGCCCACCAGTAAGCGTCTAGTAGCACGCCATAGAGATAAAGGATTATCACCCCATGTTTCCGCTGCGCTCGAAAGTAACCACCGTTGGCCGCCAGGCATCTGGTGCGCGTGCCCTATGGCGCGCAACCGGCACCCAGGAGCACGAATTCGGCAAGCCAATCGTGGCGATTGCTAACTCCTACACCCAGTTTGTGCCAGGCCACGTTCACCTCAAAAATGTGGGCGACATCGTGGCCGATGCGGTCCGCGCAGCCGGTGGCGTCCCAAAGGAGTTCAACACCATCGCTGTCGACGACGGAATCGCCATGGGCCACCAGGGCATGCTGTACTCCCTGCCTTCACGTGAAATCATCTCTGATTCCATCGAGTACATGGTCAATGCCCACACCGCGGACGCACTGGTGTGTATCTCCAACTGTGACAAGATAACCCCGGGCATGCTCAATGCAGCACTGCGCCTGAACATCCCCACCATCTTCGTCTCCGGCGGCCCCATGGAGGCAGGCAAGGTCGTCGTAGTCGACGGCGTCGCCAAGGCCCCGACCGACCTCATCACCGCTATCACGGCGTCGGCAAGCGACGACGTCTCTGACGAGGATCTGCTCACCCTCGAGCAGTCTGCCTGCCCTACCTGCGGTTCATGCTCCGGCATGTTCACCGCCAACTCCATGAACTGCCTGACCGAGGCACTCGGCTTGGCACTGCCGGGCAACGGCACCACCCTGGCCACGCACACAGCCCGCAAGGCGCTGTTTGAAGAGGCCGGCTCCACCATCGTGGACATGTGCCGCCGCTACTACGGCGAGGAACACGAATCCGTCCTCCCGCGCAGCATCGCCACTAAGGAAGCCTTCACCAACGCCATGGCGCTCGACATGGCCATGGGCGGTTCCACCAACACCATCCTCCACACCTTGGCCGCTGCGCAGGAGGGCGAGGTGGACTTCACTTTGGAGGACATCAACGAGATCTCCTACCGCGTACCGTGCCTGTCCAAGGTCGCGCCTAACGGCACCTACCACATCGAGGACGTCCACCGTGCCGGCGGCATCCCCGCCATCCTTGGCGAGCTACGTCGCGCTGGCCACCTCAACCTGAAGGTGCACACCGCGCTCTACGACAACGCTGAACAGTGGTTGGACGACTGGGACATCCGTAACGACAAGGCTCTAGACAAGGCCCGCGAGCTCTTCTACGCCGCACCGGGCGGCGTGCGCACCACCGAGCCTTTCTCCCAGTCCAACCGCTGGGAGTCGCTGGATACCGACCAAGCCAATGGCTGCATCCACGATGCAGAACACGCTTTCTCCTCCGACGGCGGCCTCGTGGTCTTGCGCGGCAACCTCGCACCGAACGGCGCCATCGTCAAGGCTGCTGGTGTCGAGGAAGAGCTGTGGAAGTTCTCCGGCCCGGCCCGCGTGGTCGAGTCCCAGGAAGAGGCCGTCTCCATCATCTTGAAGCGCGAGGTGCAGGCGGGCGATGTCATCGTCATCCGTTACGAGGGCCCGGCCGGCGGCCCAGGCATGCAGGAGATGCTCCACCCGACGTCCTTCCTCAAAGGCTCGGGCCTGGGCAAGGCCTGCGCGCTCATCACGGACGGCCGCTTCTCCGGCGGCACCTCCGGCCTATCCATCGGCCACATCTCCCCTGAGGCAGCCCACGGCGGCCTCATCGGTTTGGTTGAAAACGGCGACACCATCTCCATTGACATCCACGAGCGCAAGCTCTCCTTGGACGTTGATGAGACGGAGCTGAAGCGACGTCGCCAAGCGCAAGAGCAGCGCGAAAAGCCATGGACCCCGGTTGAGCGCAACCGCCCTGTCTCCAAGGCTCTGCGCGCTTATGCCAACATGGCAACCTCCGCTGACCGCGGTGCCGTCCGCGTGGTAGATGGCCACGTGAACTAAGCGTTCCCGCTGCTTATTCGAACTAACTTCGCCCATGCGCCACGTCCTACGCAGCGCATGGGCGAAAGTGTCCTATTGTTGAATCCGATGAAACCCGCGAATACAACTTTGAAATGGGCACTAACGCTGTTCGGCCTCATTGGCGGAACTGTGGGAATGATCCTGCATGTGCGCATGACAGACTTCCCCATCGACATGGTCATCTACCGGGAAGGCGTGAAGGCTTATCTCGAGGGCCGCTCCATGTATTCGGAGCCCATGATGGCCGGCGACATAGCGCTACCCTTCATCTACCCGCCATTCGGCGCGCTCGCGATGGTGCCACTCACGGCGCCTGACTGGATTACCCACGACATGGCCGGCAACATCATGAACGTGTTGTCGGACCTGCTTGTGCTCGCCTGCCTTTATTTCATTTTCCGTGCATTGCTCAAGGACCGCACATGGCTCTTGCCGGTGGTTTCCCTGGTTTGGGCTCTGACGATGGCCTTCGAACCAATTCGCCTCAACAACGGCTTTGCGCAGGTCAACATCGTCATCATGGCCCTGGTCATCTTAGATCTCGTTCCGCGCAAGCGCTGGCTACCGCAGGGCATCCTCATCGGTCTCGCTGCAGCCATCAAGATCACTCCCCTGGCAATGCTGCTCTACTTCTTGCTGCGCAAGGAGCTTAAGCCGATCCTGATTGCTATCGGCACTGCAGCCGCGGCTACGCTGGCAGCCGCCGCGGTTCGCTGGCAGGCATTCGTAGAGTTCTTTACCTCAAAGCTGCTCGACATGGGCTCGGGCGCCGACTTCGGCGTGGCCACCGATTACCAGTCCAACAGCTCACTCAAGGCGGTCGTGCAGCGCCTGTTCCCCTCCACGGAGTCGATGGAGGCCAACGGAACCCTCATCAACATCATCTGGCTGGTGCTGGCGCTTGCGGTGGTCGCCGTAGGCTCGCTGCTCATCTTGGCATTGCTCAAACGCAACATGCTTATCGACGCCCAGCTGGTCACCGCACTAGTCATGCTGCTGATTTCCCCAGTCTCTTGGTCTCACCACTGGGTCTGGCTCGCACTCGTTATCCCGGTCTTCACCTACCGTGCATGGACATGGCGCAACAACACGTGGGTCGCAGGCTCCTTCCTAGCGGTTATGGCAGCGTGGGGCGCGATGGTCATTACGGTGCCACCAAAGTGGTGGTTCGGTGACTCCATTGACGTGCACGGCCAGCCCTTCTATCAGAAGTTCCTCGTGGACGACTTTGTGTGGTTGACCTTCATCGCAGTAGCACTTTTTGCCTACTGCCTGCGCTATGTACCAGCGTCGCCCGCGATTTCCCGCAGCGCCGCTAAGTGAGAATCAAACGCGTTTTTTCCTTCTGCGGTCAGCATGACCCAGACGGTGTCTTTGGCGCGCGTTGAGCCGTACTCGCGGAAGCGGGTAACAAAGCCTGCCTCCTCCAAGACTTTCAGCTGCTTCGACAGCATCGCATCTGTGAGTCCCGTTCCATCGCGCAGCGCACCGAAACGCATCTCCTTCCGCTGCTGGCCCTCGACTGCCCCGAAAGCCCTGAGCGCCGCACAGATCTTGAATCGGTTAAGTGGCTGGATGATGGGGTTTAGAGCAGATAGTGACTCACGCATTGCGGCTCGCCCTCTTGTTTAGATCCAGCGCATCGCTTTGCAGCGCCCAAAACATCGCGCAGCCCCAGATGAAAGCTGCGGCGATCCCAAGCCATATCTTTTCATCAAAAGCCCACATAAGCAGAGCAGGCGCAAACAGCACTGCCATCCCGGCATAGTATTTCTTGTCCGGCTTAGGTTCCTTGCGTGGGTCTTGGCGATAAGACATGCGGGTCTTGGAGCGTTTCTTCCAAGAAAAAATGCACGCGGCAACAGCCACGACCATGACCACCGCAAATACAGGCCATCCCCATTGCTCTGGCGCTACCCCCACCGCCAGCAAGCATAGGGGAAAGACAAAGGAAAGAACTGCGTTGGCGAGAGTTTGGGGCTTTTCTGCACGATGCGTTACCTCCTCGTTGAACTTCAGAGACTCTTGAATGTTCTGGTCCATGGCGATGACTCCTCGATGATTCGCTTGCTTTCCCTACTCGAAAACATATTATTTTCCATCTTGGAAAGCAAGGGGGAAAGAGAATCCGCCCACCATTTTTCTGGCAGGCGGATTCAGAGCGATTAAGCGATTGGATTAACTCCCGCACCGAACCACCACAGTGCGACAAGCACGGCGATACCGATGATGACGAAGATCCAAGAGGTGGCCAGCGGACGGCGGGTCCACGAGCGCTTGACATCGAAAGAAATAAAGCCAGGGCCGGTAAACTGAAGCGCGATAGCGATGACAAAAAGCACCAAAGACAGCCATACAGACTCTGGCCAAGTAAAGACATCGAGTCCCGCGCCCGAAGCTGCCAGCTCATGAAGAGCCATAAAGCCGGTGACGACAAGGCCGACCATCGCAGCCAGCGGCGTGACTAGGCCCAGCAGGAGGAATGCACCCGCGATCAGCTGCATAGCCGGCACAGCAATGGCCAACGGCGACGCAAATGCATAGTTGGCAAACTCAGACTCGAGGCCGGATAGCCCCTCGCCGCCGCCCAGTTTAAAGAAGGTCGTTGCGCCAGCCAGAAGCAGATAAGCGCTCAACGCAATACGAACAAAGAGAAGACCGAAGTCAATCGTGCCGCGGCGGCCGTACTCGCGGTATCCCTCACGCTCGGCTTGTTCCGCTTTGAGGCGATCCGAATTTTCTGCCTCTATCTCTGCCTCTAGGTCAACATCCGAGGCGCTGGCCGGCATAACGGTAGTCGCTGCCGCTGGCGCCGCAGCGGCAACAGCCGTGGGAGCAAAGTCAGCATCGTCATAAGAGGAATCTTCTGCCCGATCCTCGGCAACAGCGGGCTCCTCATCGCGCGGGGCAACGAACTGTTTTGTTTCCGCAGCCGGTTCAGCATCTTCAGCTATAGGCTCACCTGCAGGGGCGGCGACTGGAGCGGCCTGCGAATGCTTGCGAGAAGAGTCAAAGGACAGCCCCTCGCCTTCCTTGTGCCCGTTCTCCGGAGCCTGAACAGCCTGAGATGCCACTGTAGAGTCAGCCTCTGAGGCAGACGCGAAGACCTCGGTGGGCTCGGACTCAACAGATGCAGTCTCAGCAGGTTCCGAGTCATGGACTTTAGGTTCTTTGGGCTTGATTTCCTGCGGCTCCGCTCGGCCCGAACGTTGGAATAGCCGGGACCGCGTTGGTGCAGCCGCGGGAGTGACCTCGGTAGCGGCGTCGGCATTGTCCGCAGCCGCATCTGCGGCGGCCTTGTCGCGGCTATAGGTCGGGAGATCGAGATCGTCGTCGAAGCTCGTCGCTTTATCGGGTACATTCTTATCGCTCATACTTCCAACTTAGGGCAGCACGCAGCGCTAATGGTGCACATCACACGGCGCGGCGCGGCCGCAAAGTGTTTTAAGTCCCCGAAATGGGCGCGGCCGGAACCATATTGCCATCGCAACTTTGAGTATGTATCATCAAAAATATATTTTGTTGACACGTTAACAAAATCGGTGGTTTACCTACCTACCCGCATTTTTCAATGCTCTAAGAATCAAAGCATCAACCCATAAGGAATGAACTGTGGCAGCCACAAACGATAAGGACTGGGCGGGCGACGCAAAGAATGCCTCGCCCGACGGCGAGTTCATCCGCGACACCAACTACATCGAGGACCGCATCTCTTCCGAGGTTTCCGAGGTAACCGCCCAAAAAGACGGCACCTTCCTTTGGCCAATGGAAGCAGATCGCTACCGCCTCATTGCCGCCCGCGCTTGCCCATGGGCGCACCGTGCTGTCATCACCCGCCGCCTCATGGGTTTGGAAAACTCAATTTCACTCGGCCTCGCCGGCCCAACCCACGACATTCGTTCCTGGACTTTCGACCTCGATGAGGGCGGGGTGGATCCAGTACTGGGCATTCCTCGTCTCCAGGATGCCTATTTCAACCGCTTCCCCGAGTACCCACGCGGCATCACTGTTCCAGCAATCGTGGAGGAATCTTCCAAGCGCGTTGTCACTAACGACTACCCTTCCATCGTCCGTGACTTCATCAAGGAATGGTCCCAGTTCCAAACCCCAGGTGCGCCAAACCTCTACCCCGAGGAGCACGCGTCTGAAATGGAAGAGATAAACGACTACATCTTCCACAACATCAACAACGGCGTATACCGCTGTGGCTTTGCCGGCTCCCAAGAGGCTTACGAGGCTGCCTACGTCCAATTGTGGGAGGCACTTGATTGGGTCGAGGAACGCCTAGGCAAACAGCGCTACATGGTCGGAAATCACATCACGGAAACTGACATCCGCCTCTTCGTTACCCTCATACGCTTTGATCCGGTCTACTATTCCCACTTCAAATGCTCACGGACCAAGATGGCTGAGATGCCAAATATCCGTGGCTATCTGCAGGAGCTTTTCCAGATCCCAGGTTTCGGAGACACCACCGATTTCACCGAAATCAAGGAACACTACTTCATCGTCCACACCGAGATTAACCCGACGAAGATCGTTCCTGTCGGCCCGAACATGGAATGGCTCATGGAAGACCACGACCGTGACCGTTTCGGCAGTCAGCCTTTCGCCGCAGGCACCGTCCTTCCTGGCCCAGTGCCTAAAGGTGAAGAGGTCAAGAACCCGGAGAGCTTCCAGCAGGCACTGTTTGCAACCTACTAAAAGGCGAGTCTCCTTACTGCCCGCGGAGGACGCTCGACGCAGCCACCACGGATTGCGTTAACTCCTCCAAAACCTCCGACTCCAAGCGCCACCGCTGCCAATAGAGCTCAACGTCCATTGGCTTATCGTCGAGAAGCACCAGTTCCCCGTTGTCCAACAGCGGCCGCGCTTGGAGTTCGGCGATCAAGCCCCAGCCCAGCCCGTAGCGCACCGCGTCCAAGTAGCCCTCCGACGAGGGCACCTGGGAAACCCGGGCACGAATGACGTGCGAATCGATAAAGCGCTCGCGCATGGCGTCGTCCAGAATCTGATCATTGGGACCATAGCCCACCAGCGGCAGCGTCTCCCAACTATCAAAGCCTTCCGCCAGCCAGGGCGCCGCCACCGCGAAATAGCGCATGGTGCCGAGGTACGTCGACTCACAGCCTGAAACGGGAGTGTGCTCGCGCGTAATCGCACCAAGCACGTCTCCCCTACGCAGCATCGCCAACGTACGAGCTTCGTCCTCAATACGGATACGCAGGGCCACCTCGCCGCGCGTCGCGACATCACGCACCACCTCCTTGAACCAGGTGGCCAGGGAGTCCGAGTTCACTGCAACCGTCAAGGGCACACGGGAAAGCCTCGTCTGCAAGCGTGCATCGGTCTCCGCCTGCACCAGCGCCATGCGCCGGGCAGATTGCACAAGAATCTCTCCTGCCTCCGTGGCAGTGACCGGGGTGGCGCGATGCAAGAGCACGCGACCGGTGTTGTGCTCGAGTGCCTTGATACGCTGGCTCACCGCCGAAGGAGTGATTCCTAACACAGCGGCGGCATCCTCAAAACTGCCTTCCTCAACAATGGCCAGCAAAGTTTCCAAATGGACTGGGTTCATGAAGCTATTCTAATCCAGGTTTAGTTTCTTTAACTGGACTTCAGTTTGCAGCGTGGGCACACTAAAAGCATGTCAGTTTTGCTCGCAGGCTTCCTTCTTGGCCTCTCCCTCATCGTCGCTATCGGCCCCCAAAATGCCTACATCATCAAGATGGGCGTCAAACGCGACCACATCGGTGCCATAATCCTTGCCTGCTTGCTTAGCGACGTCATCCTCATCAACGCCGGCGTAGGCGGCATGGGCGTGCTCGTTGAGAAGTTCCCAACCGGCCTGATCATCATGAAGTACCTCGGCGCGGCTTACCTGATTTACTTTGGCTTTACCTGTTTCCGGGATGCATTCAAAAAGGAACAGGAAGCACTCGTCGTTTCAAGCACGCCCCCGTCTGCACCTAATGAAACAGAGCTTGGCGGCGGCACCACCGTCATGACCAAGCAGCGCACCAAGTCGCGCACCTGGGTCAAGCCAGTCATGGGCGCCATGGCTCTAACCTGGCTCAACCCACTCGCCTACGTCGACGTCCTGGTGATGCTCGGCGGTATCGCCCAGCATTACGGCGATCAACGCTGGGTCTTCGCTGCAGGCGCAATCATGGCGAGCGCAGTCTGGTTCCCCACCGTGGGTTATGGCGCCTTCAAACTGTCCCACGTCCTGGCAAAGCCCACTACCTGGCGCTACGTCAACTTCGCCATCGGCTGCGTCATGATGCTGCTGACAGCCAAGCTCCTGCTCCACTAATCGCGCCTTCACCAGTCGTACCTTCACTAGTCGCACTCAGCGGCGCCGAGGCCGCCCTGCCACAAAGTCGAGTGTCCAAAACCACACCAGAGCGCCGGGCCCTACTCTATTGTGACCTGTAAAACATTTTGATTTACAGGAAGGCGCACCCATGAGCACCCCCGCATCCTCATCATCTCCCGCTAGTGGGCATATGGACGTACCGAAGTGGAAAGTAATCGGACCTGGCCTCGTCGCCGCCGCTACCGGCGTTGGTTCTGGTGACTTGGTCGCCACGCTCATCGCCGGTCAGAAGTACGGCTTCGCGCTTCTCTGGGCCTGCATCGCGGGCACCATCATGAAGATCGTCTTGGTCGAGGGCGTCGGGCGCTACACCCTGGCCACCGGCAACACCATGTTCCATGGTTGGTCATCCCTCGGTAAATGGACCTCCTGGTACTTCGCCCCTTACATCATCATCTGGGGATTTGTGTACGGTGCCGCCGCCATGAGCGCCACCGGCATGGCTCTCCACGCGCTCATCCCGCAAGTCCCACTCGTAGCCTGGGCCGTCATCTCCGGCCTCATCGGCTTCGGATTAACCTGGGCCGGCCAATACCGAATGTTCGAGAAGACCATCGCCGTCTTGGTGGGCATCATGTTCCTCACCGTGGTGGGAATCGCCTGCCTATCGCTAAGCAACATCGGAGAAATCCTCAAGGGCTTGGTACCAACGCTGCCAGAGGGCTCATTCGTTTATGTGCTCTCTCTTGCCGGTGGTGTGGGTGGCACAATCACACTTGCAGCTTATGGCTACTGGCTGCATGAGAAAGGCTGGGACTCCCCTCCGTGGATGCGCGTCATGCGCCTCGACAACACCGTGGCTTACGTGGTCACCGGCATCTTTGTTGCTGCAATGCTCATCATCGGCGGCGACTTGCTCTACTCTGCCAACATCGCTGTTTCCAAGGGCGATAAGGGACTGATTGATCTGGCTGACGTCCTCCGTGACCGCTATGGCAGCTTCATGGCACCGGTCTTCTTGATTGGATTCTGGGCCGCCGCGCTGTCTTCCGTTCTTGGCGTGTGGAACGGCGTTTCCATGATGTTCGCCGACTACGTCGGGCACATCAAAAAGCTGCCCCAGGAACACCCCGATACGCAGATGGGTGGCAAGTACTACCGCTGGTTCGTCTTGTGGCTTACCTTCCCACCGATGCTGCTGCTCTTCCTGGGCAAGCCCACGGCACTCGTTATTGCCTACGGTGTCCTCGGCGCATTCTTCATGCCATTCCTCGGCCTCACCCTATTGATCTTGCTCAACACAAGGCACACGCCGCGCGAGTGGCGCAACGGTTGGTTCGTCAACACGTTGATGGCCATTATCTCGGCGGCGTTTGTATATATCTGCGTCAACGAGCTCATCAAGATCTTCGTTGGCGGCTAGTTAAGCTATTTCGCGGCTTCTTCCCCTTCGGTAGCTTCTTCAACGGGTTCCTCCGGGTCTCCGGATGCGCCCGTTTCTTCGATCCAGGCCTTGATCTCTTCCTCCGTGCGATCTGTTTCTACAGCGTCACGCTCGGTATAGAAGGAAGCATCATTGCGGTTTTCCTCCCACACTTCCTTATCGAAATCAACGTCGTCATCGCTGTCGAGAGACTCGGCGACCTCGTAAGCAAGGTCGTCGAAAAGCGCCTCATCCTCCATGTTGGAGTCAACGATGTGCTGGCCGAGCTCGTCGTCAAAGCGCTCCGCATCATATTCCTTGTCCGGGTGCAGCTTCAGGTGCAGCAGTGCGCGGATTCGCTCACGACGTATGCCCTCATCCTTAATCTGGCCGAGCGACTTGAGCCACGCCACCGCCAAGATGAAGACTAGGACAATGCCCATGTAACCAAGAACCGGGTACACGTATTGCATCAGCGTCTTAAAGCCGGCGAAGGACACCGCGAAACCAGCAACACAACCAACAATAAAGATGATGCGGTAGCGGGCTTCATGCCCGGAGGAAAGACGCTTACCCAGGGCGTAGAACATTCCGATCGCGGTATTAAAGATCATCAGATAAATGATGACCGCCATGATCACGCCGAGCACTGGGTGAATGGAATCCACCAAGGTCAACATCGGAATATCAGAGTCCCCGAGCATCTCGGAGTTCATGAGCAATGCAAACCCGGCAACGCCCATGAGTACCGAATAGAGAGCGCCGCCGACGACGCCGCCCCAGCCAGCCTCACGCGGGCTAATGTTGTCGCCGCCAATAACAAGGGACATGGACACGGCCAGAATCAGAGCCAGACCGTTGTAGTTGAGCGCGGATACCAGCCAGTTAGAGATTGGTGACTCGATTTCTGCGGATGCTGCGATGGCCGCGCTCGGGTCTGCCGGCATATTCAGCGCAGTATAGATACCAACACCGATGACCGCGATGATGATGGTCGGAGTCAGCAAGCCAATCACCTGGGAAACCTTACTGACGTCCATCATGCCCACGGCAATCACCATGACCAGCATCAGCAAAGAACCAACCCAAGCAGGCCAGCCGAATTGTTGTTCCATGTTGGAACCCGCGCCGGCGAGCATCACGAAGCCCACGGCAAAGAGCGTCAAAATGACAGCCACGTCCAAGACTCGCGAGATGAATGGGTGAGTTACCTCGCGGAAGACCTGATTGTGCTCAGAAGCATGGAAGTAGCTTCCCAGCTGAAGGAACACGGTGCCCGCAAGCGTCATAACGATGCCGGCGACAATAATTCCCCACACGCCGGACAGGCCGAAGGACGTGAAGTACTGCACGACTTCCTGGCCAGTGGCAAAACCAGCACCGACGAGGAGGCCAACAAAGGACAAAGAAATGGACAGGATATTTTTCAAAGACACGGGTGTCTCATTGCCTTACTTGATAGACGATAGTCCCTTTCCACGATACGGAAAGCCGCACGTTATGAGGTTAAAGAACGGGGTGAGATTACGCCGCTTCCATAAAAAGCGTGACGTACCTCATCCCGTGGGGAATGCACCAAGGCCCGGCTCCTAGGCCGGGAAGGTCTCCGTATCGATAACGAACCGGAACTTCACACCACCCGCGACCACGCGGTCATACGCCGCATCGACCTCGTCGACGCTGACCTTTTCAATCACTGCGCCAAAGCCGTGTTCGGCACAGAAATCCAGCATCTCCTGGGTTTCCGCAATGCCGCCGATGTTGTTACCGGTGAGCACCTTGCCGCCGCCAATGATGCGGTTCATACGCAGCGACAGCGCCTCTGGCGGCAAGCCAACAACGGACATGATGCCGCGTGGCTTCAGCAACCCCAGATAAGCCTCTAGGTCGTATTGGGCAGAAATCGTAGACAGGATGAAGTCGAACTCGCCGCGATGGTTCTTGAAGAAGTCTTCCTCTTCATTCGTCGCAAGAATGCGAGCCGCACCAAGTTCCTTTGCTTCCTTCTCCTTTCGGGAGGTACGAGAAAGAACAGTTACGTCAGCACCCTTGGCTACAGCAATCTGGACGCCCATGTGGCCCAAACCACCAAGGCCCACAATCGCGACCTTGTCGCCTTCCTGCACGTTCCAGCGAGCCAGCGGCGAATACGTAGTAATACCTGCGCACAGCAAAGGTGCCGCGACGTCGAAGTTAAGGGAGTCAGGGATGTTCAGGACGAAGTTCTCATTAACCACGACTTTCTGGGCGTAACCACCTTGAGTGATGGTGCCGTCCACGTCCTTAGAGTTATACGTTCCGACGCCACCATTAAGGCAGTTTTGTTCCATTCCGGCCTGGCACTGCTCGCACTCGCCGCAGGAGTTCACGAGGCAGCCAACGCCCACACGGTCGCCGACCTTAAACTTGGTGACCTTATCTCCGACTGCGGAAACTACGCCCGCGATTTCATGGCCCACCGTCAGCGGAAAGTGGGCCTCTCCCCACTCGTTGCGAATGGTGTGGATATCGGAGTGACAGATGCCAGCGGCCTTAATATCGATGACAACGTCGTCTTCACGAGGATCGCGGCGCTCGATATCTACTACCTTGAAAGGCGCATCGGGCGCGGTCTTTTGCAGAGCTTTTGTCTTAATGGGCATGGGGACGATCCTACGCCAATTTTCATTATCGGCGTTTAATGGAAATCGTCCCCATGTAGCGAAGGTGCAAAGGCACCCAGTTAATTACTTAAGCTTCTCCGCAATCAGCTTGTTGACCTGTGCCGGGTCAGCCTTACCGCGGGTGGCCTTCATGACTGCACCCACGATTGCGCCGGTGACCTTGGTGTTGCCGGCCTTGTACTTCTCAACGATGTCTGGGTTAGCGGCAAGTGCCTCGTCCACGGCTGCCTCAATGGCACCGTCGTCACGCACAACCTCGAGCCCGCGCTTTGCGACGACCTCATCAACGTCACCCTCGCCTGCCAAGACGCCGTCGACAGCCTGGCGAGCAAGCTTATTCGTCAGCTTGCCCTCGTTAACCAAAGCCACAACCCGTGCGACCTGCTCCGGGGTGATTGCGAGCTCGGCCAGCTCGATACCGGCCTCGTTCGCCTTACCAGTCAGGTAAGAAACCCACCAAGAACGAGCCTCGTCCGGCTTTGCACCGGCTTCGGCAGTAGCGACGATAAGGTCAAGCGCATCGGCGTTTACCAGGTCGCGCATCTCCTCATCCTTAAGGCCCCACTCCTCTTGGATGCGGGCGCGGCGAATCCACGGCATCTCTGGAAGGGTCTTGCGGATCTCTTCGACCCAGTCACGGGAGACGATAACCGGCGGAAGGTCCGGATCGTTGAAGTAGCGGTAGTCCTCAGCGGTCTCCTTCGGACGGCCCTTAGAGGTGGATCCGTCAGCTTCTTGGTAGTGGCGGGTCTCCTGCACGATTTCGCCGCCGTCGGTGATGACCTGAGCCTGGCGCTGCATCTCGTAGCGCACTGCCTGCTCGACGGATTTCAGCGAGTTGATGTTCTTGGTCTCGGTACGGGTACCAAACTCCTCCTGGCCAATCGGGCGCAGGGAAAGGTTGGAGTCCACACGCATCGAGCCCTGGTCCATGCGCGCGTCAGAAACGCCGAGCGCTGCGACGAGCTCGCGAAGTGCAGAAACATATGCCTTAGCTACCTCTGGGGCGCGCTCACCCGCACCAATGATCGGCTTGGTGACGATCTCAATAAGCGGGATGCCTGCACGGTTGCAGTCAACCAGGGAGCTCGTCGCACCATGGATACGGCCGGTAGCGCCACCGATGTGGGTTAGCTTGCCGGTATCTTCCTCCATGTGTGCGCGCTCGATCTCCACACGCCACTCGGTGCCATCCTCCAGCACGACGTCTAGGTAACCGTCGTACGCGATAGGCTCATCGTACTGGGAAATCTGGTAGTTCTTTGGCTGGTCTGGGTAGAAGTAGTTCTTGCGAGCAAAGCGTGAAGATTCAGCAATCTTGCAGTTGAGCGCGAGACCAATCTTGATAGCGCCTTCGACGCCCTTAGAGTTCACAACCGGCAGTGCGCCCGGCAGACCCAAGGAAACTGGGTCTACGTTGGAGTTAGGAGCCGCATTGAAGTTCGTCGGCGATGTCGAAAACATCTTGGTCTCCGTGTTGAGCTCCACGTGAACTTCCATACCCATCACGGGTTCAAACTTTTCAAGGACCTCGTCGTAGTCCATCAGGTCATACATCGCAGCAGTCATGGGTGCCATCTTAGTATGAAGCCACGAACGCGCATGCATTCCCCTAGGATGGCCGATACGGTTGCGCACTACCTCGCATCCACTTCTAGGCAAAACGAAAAATGTCACCGCACAGGCGCGGTGACATTTTTATATATGTCCTATTTAGCCAAACAACGCTTGGGCGTTGGCATAACGCTTTGGCGGAACCGTCTTAAGCTTGCCCACTGCCTCTTCGAGCGGAACAAGATCGATGTTCTCGCCATGCAAAGCGACACACATACCGGACTTGCCCTCGTGAGCGGCACGAGCGGCGTGCACGCCGTAACGGGTAGCCAGAACGCGGTCGTAGGCAGTCGGCGTACCGCCACGCTGGATGTGGCCAAGAACGGTGGTACGAACGTCGTAGCCCGTACGCTTCTTGATTTCATCGCCGATGACTTGGCCAATGCCGTTGAAGGTCTGGTGACCGAACTGGTCTACCCCGCCTTCCTCGAACTCCATGGTGCCTTCCTTCGGCAGCGCACCCTCAGCCACGCAGATGATTCCGTACTTCTCGCCCATCTGGAAGCGGCGCTCCATAGCTTTGGTGATCTCAGCGATGTCAAATGGAACCTCTGGGATAACCGTGTAATGAGCGCCACCAGCCATGCCGGCATGCAATGCGATCCAACCCACGTGACGGCCCATGACCTCGACGATGAGGATACGGTCATGGGACTCAGCAGTGGTGTGCAGGCGGTCGATAGCGTCAGTAGCCACGGATACTGCGGTATCGAAACCAAAGGTGTAGTCCGTAGCGTTAACGTCGTTATCAATGGTCTTCGGAACGCCGATAACCGGGATTCCGTTGTCGGACAGCCACTTGGCGCCCTTGAGCGTTCCCTCGCCACCGATGGCGACCAATGCGTCAACACCCGCATCCGCCATGTTGGTCTTGATGGTGTCCAGCCCAGCCTTGAACTTGTCTGGGTGCAGGCGACCCGTGCCGAGGATGGTACCGCCTCGCAGGAGGATACGGTCGATCTCGGCATCGTCGTAAAGATCGCGACGGCGGTCCTCCATGAGGCCTACCCATCCGTCCTCGTAGCCCACGACGGTGGAGCCAAATTCGTTGGAAGCGGTGCGAACGACCGCGCGGATAACAGCATTCAGTCCGGGGCAGTCGCCGCCGGAGGTAAGTACAGCAAGGCGCATATTCTCCAACTTACCCCTGATGGGCCGCGCCCGCACCGTGCAGGGTGTCTCTGAAGAAGAGCGAGGCGCATAGTCCCACGGCAAGCACCGCGACAATCACCCATAACGATGTGGCAATCCCCGCCGCTTGCAGCGCCGCAGACACCCCAGCAACGCCGAGCACCGACCCCACTTGGCGCGAGGTGTTGTACACGCCCGAAGCAGCGCCCATGAGTTCCGGCGCAACGTCGCGCATGGTCGTCGCAGCATTCGAGCCCCAGATGAAGGACTGCCCGAAACCAAGCAAGGCGATAGGAGCACACATCCACCACGCAGAAACGTCACTGATGATGACCGCAAACGCCGCGCCAAACGATGCCACCAGGATGCTAAATCCGGTCATCGCCAAGCGCCGCGGGTCCAAGCGGTCAGCCAAGATGCCCGCCAATGGCGAGACCACCAGCGAAACAATCGCCATTGGAGCGACGATGATTCCCGCTGTCCCCGCCGGCATACCCTTTTCGTTCTGCAGCCAGAGCATGATGGGC
The DNA here is from genome assembly GCF_001807295.1 of Corynebacterium sp. HMSC06C06. NCBI lineage: Bacteria > Bacillati > Actinomycetota > Actinomycetes > Mycobacteriales > Corynebacteriaceae > Corynebacterium > Corynebacterium sp. HMSC06C06. Next base: position 85,732 of record NZ_KV788492.1, on the reverse strand, counting down.
AACATCATCGAGGCCGCCATAAAGCCCATTGTCACGATGGCCACGCTGCCTACCGAGTAATTCCTATCTGCAAAGAGCTGCAATGGCACTAGCGGCTCTGTTCCTCGCGCAGCTGCTGTTGCCTGCAAGCACATGAACCCCGCCAACGCGAGGCACCCAAACGCTAACAGCGCCCAAATCCACACCGGCCATCCCGTTGCCGGACCCTGCTGTATTCCAAACACCAGCGCCGTCAGGGCGAGGAAGGAAACAAATACCGACAGCACATCGATCTTGCGAGACGTCGTCTGGAGCACGGGTACCCAAATTGCCGAAAGCACCACGGCAGCGATAACGAAAGGCATGTGCACCCAAAAGACCGCTTGCCAGCCGAATGCACCGACCAAAAAGCCACCCAGCAATGGTCCAGTCAGCGAAGCAACCGAACCAATAACACCCCAGGCGCCCAGCGCGCGGCCGCGGCGTTCACGCGCGAACACGCGATTAATAACCGCCATCGTCTGCGGCATCTGCAACGAAGCACCAATACCCTGCACCGCACGGGCTGCAATCAATATCTGAATATTTGGCGCCAGCGCGCACATCAGCGCGCCGATACCAAACAAACTCACTCCACACTGGAACATCTTCTTTTGTCCGAAGACGTCTCCCAAGCGACCCGTGAACAACAGTGGCACGACCACCGCTAGCAAGTAAATGGCTGAGACCCACAGAACCTCATTGACGTTGGCTGACAAATCAGCCTGAATGCGAGGGAGGGCCACCGCAATCATCGATTGATCCAACAGGGAGACGAAAAATCCCAGGGAAAGCGCGAACATCGCGCGCCACGCATCGCGTTCCGGTGGCACCTCTGAGACGGCTGCAAAAGTGGGCACTGTCATGCCGGGAAGTCTAGCCATCTCCCCAAAAGGAAGCCTAAACTGACCCCATGTCCATGATTGATGTAAAGAAACCAAAGCAAGTATCCACCGCAACCACCGTTGCCCTTGGCCTCATCGGCGGCTGGGTAACCGCCAAAGAAACGGGTATCCGCCCTCTCGGTGGCGTAATCCTCGGCGCGGCGGGCATCTGGGCCGGCCGTTCCTGGCTCGACAAGACCAATCCTGCCACCACTGCCGCTCTGTCTGCGCTCTACCTCGGCGCATTCGGCGCTTCCCACCCCCTCGCTAAGAAGATCGGAGCGTGGCCGTCTGTCCTTACCGTGACTGCAGCCTCTGCGGGCGCTGCATACTTCCTTTCAGATGCAAAGTAACTTCGGCGACAGCCTAGGAGTTAAGTAGCAAACCAAATAAGGCGCCCTGTCAGCCACCCTTAAAGTAGGGAGGGCGGCCGAGGGCGCCTTATTCATCTCTCGTACAGTGTGTCCCACCCTCAAACAACGCGTGCGCTCAAAACCCTATCGCCGGTTCTTCCAGTATCCAGAGATCGACGCATCCTGCTTAGCGACGCCCCTCTCCCGGAACAGGTAGCGCCGCACATCCTTCACGATGCTCGACGGCCCACGCACGAACCAGGCCGTACGCGCGTGCTTTACGTTGTGTTCACGCAGGGCGTCGACAAGCGCCTGCCCTGCCGGCCCACCCTCCCGGTACAGCCACACCACCGACGAGCCCTCCGGCATCGGAATCTCGTGGCCCGGTGCTGCGACCTCCACGTAGGCAGTTGCGCTCGCCCCAGCCGGAATCCTCTCCAGGCCACAAGCAATCGCTGGTGCCGCCGACTCGTCGCCAGCAAACACAAACTCTTGAACCCCGGGCAGCGGTGTCGTCGGTGACCACTTGCCGCCTGGCCCCTTATAAGAAAACGTTTCTCCCACGTGCACATCACGCGCCCATGGTCCTGCCACCCCAACATCACCGTGGAAGAAGAAGTCGATCGCGATCTCTCCGGCGGCGGTGTCCACCTTGCGCAACGTGTACGAACGCGTCTGCTCACCGAAGAAAATCTTGATGTAGTGATCCGTCTTGTCTAAGGAAAGACCGACCATATCGGGCGCCTGAGCAAAGACCCGAATCATATCGACTGAAAGCTGCTGCTTGCCTGTCACGGTGGCGGTGCCATACCGCTTCTTAGCAACATGCTTGTGTGGCACCGCAGCGGGTGCGAGCTCGCCAGAAGAGAGAGCCTCACGTGCCGCACGGAACCCATCAGAGAATCCGGCGGCATAACCTGCCCGGAAGCCCTCGGTCCAGTCTTGCTCAGGCATCGCCGCTACTTTCGGCCAGCCTCGTATGCCGCGCCAACCTTGTAGAGGCGATCGTCGGCAAACGCTGGCGCCATGATCTGCAGACCGGTGGGCAGGTTCGTGTCCGACGCCAAGCCGGAAGGAACGGACATGCCGCACACGCCAGCCAGGTTCAGTGGCAGGGTGCACAGGTCGAAGTTGTACATCGCCATCGGATCCTCAACCTTCTCGCCCAGCTTGAAGGCCGTGGTCGGAGTGGTTGGGGAAACTAGGACGTCAACCTGCTCAAATGCCTTGGCAAAGTCCTGCGCAATGAGGGTACGCACGCGCTGTGCCTGCAGGTAGTACGCGTCGTAGTAACCCACGGACAGCGCGTAGGTGCCCAGCATGATGCGGCGCTTGACCTCGGGACCAAAGCCCTTAGCACGCGAGAGGGACATGACCTCTTCAGCAGAGTGCGTGCCGTCGTCGCCTTCACGCAGGCCGTAACGCATGCCATCGAAGCGAGCGAGGTTCGAGGAAACTTCGCACGGCATGATCAGGTAGTAAGCGGCCAGCGCATCATCAAAGTGTGGGCAGTCCACCTCGACAATCTCCGCGCCCTGCGCCTTGAGCTGCTCTACCGCGGCGTGGTAGGCCTCCATGACGCCCGGCTGCCAGCCATCGCGCTCGAACTGCTTGATGAGGCCAACCTTCACGCCCGAGAGGTCGCCGTTAGCACCCTCGCGGGCAGCAGCGACAACCGGAGCAACCGGCTTGTCCACCGAGGTGGCATCGAAGGAATCGTGGCCCGCGATGATCTCGTGCAGCAGTGCAGTATCCAGAACCGTGCGAGCGGTCGGACCAGCCTGGTCCAGCGAAGATGCGGCGGCGATCAGGCCGTAACGGGACACGGTGCCGTAGGTCGGCTTCACGCCAACGGTGTTGGTCAGGGCGGCCGGCTGACGAATGGATCCACCGGTATCGGTACCAATGCCCAGCGGTGCCTGGCCCGCAGCCAGTGCAGCGGCGGTGCCGCCGCCAGAACCGCCCGGGGTGCGGTCAGTATCGTACGGGTTATGGACTGGGCCATAAGCGGAGTTCTCATTGGAAGAACCCATGGCGAACTCGTCCAGGTTCGTCTTGCCCAGGATCGGGATGCCTGCCTCGCGCAGCTTGGTGACCAGTGTGGCGTCATAAGGAGACATCCAGCCTTCGAGCATCTTGGATGCTGCGGTGGTCGGTGCGTCGGTGGTAACCAGAAGGTCCTTAAGTGCCAATGGCACGCCAGCTAGAGCTGACGCCGGCTTCTCCCCCGCGTCGAGTGCCTTATCGACAGCGTCGGCGGTAGCGAGCGCCTGCTCTGCACCGACGTACAGGAACGCGTTGAGCTCGCCATCGGTCTCCGCGATGCGGTCCAAGAAAGCCTGGGTAACCTCGCGCGACGTCAGCTCGCGGGAGTGAATCTTCTCCGCCAGCTCCGCAGCGGTCATGGACAGAACTCCCTCGGTTGGAGCGATAAAAGTAGCCATTATTCGTCTCCTCCACCCAGAATCTGCGGTACTACGAAACGCTCATCCTCTGCAGCCGGAGCCTGGTCCAAAGCCTGCTCGGCGGTCAGCGTGCGAACAATGACGTCCTCACGCATCGGGGCAACAACGGAGTGCGGGTGGGACATCGGCTCAACACCCTCGGCATCGACCTTGCCCACGGCAGACACGGAATCGACAATCTTGTCGATCTGCGTCGCAAACTGCTCCAGCTCTTCGTCGCTCAGCGCGAGGCGCGACAGCTTAGCCAGGTGCGCGACCTCTTCACGCGAAATCTCAGACACGCGTTCTCCATCCTTTTATTCACAGACGTGATTGGTTACATGCTTGTAGCTATCGCACCATGTTACTGCACCCAACCGGACACCACAGCACCAGTCCCACCTGCAGGTAACGATATGGATACACCCGCGTCTTTATTGAACAGCGTCAATTGCGGCTTGTACGATGGTAAAAACTATTCCTCCTACCGAAAGTTAGTCATGTCCTTCCTCGTACGCGTCCTCATTCCAGACACACCTGGCAGTTTAGGCTTGCTGGCGGACGCGTTAGGCAACGTCAATGCCAATATTCAATCGGTAGACATCGTGGAAAACTTCCCCGACGGAACTGTCATGGATGACATTGTCATCGAACTTCCGCAAGGGACCATGGCGGATGAGATTATTACAGCCGCGCAAGGCGTCGACGGCGTAGAGATCGACTCCATCCGACCATTTAGTGGCCGCGTCGACCGCCGCGGCCAGATTAGCTTGCTTGCCGACGTCGCTTCCAAGAACAACGTCACCGCCGCTATGCAGGAAGTATGCGCTGCAATCCCGAAGGCACTTACCTCTAACTGGGCCATCGTAATCAACATCAATGCCCCCATCAGCCGCGTGGCTGGCTCCGATGCCGCACCAGAAGATGACGGCTCCATCCCCACTAGCATCGCCGTAGACACCGCCCGAGTCCTTCACCCTGAGCGCGAGGACTGGATCCCTGAGTCCTGGGCACTCCTTGATTCTGCACTAGCCGCTGCCCCCCTCGTTGGCACCGACTACGTCATCGTAATGGGCCGCGTCGGTGGACCTGACTACCTCGCATCAGAGGTCGAGCACCTTGGACACTTGGGAACTATCTTGGGGGCATTCCTGCGCTAGTTGCGCAAAGAGCCGCATTAGTTTTCTAGGCCCCTCAAGGCCGTGATCACGTCTTCGGCAACAACATCGCATGCCGCCTGCACCTCAGGCGCGGCCCACGGAAAGGTTACCGAGACGTCGGCAAGCGCATGCATGGGCAGGTCGTTGTGTCCATCGCCAAAGGTGATCACCTGCATCTCGGCACGGGGGCGGTGCAGGTACTCGAGCAACCAGTTGATAGCGAACCCCTTGTCATGGCCCGGCGGCGTGATATCGAAGAAATTCCGGTTCATCGCCGTACCAACGTCGAAGCGCTGCCGCACCCACGAGGCGATCTCCAGCTGCAGGTTCTTCTGCCCCGGCGTCCACACCGCCACCAACGGAAAGACACCAGCGTTAAGCTCAACCGGAACTGGGTCTTTAATAATCGGGTTGTGCAACCCTTCTACCTTGCGCAGCAGCGCCCCGTCACGCTCACGCAGCCGCGTGCAATACAGGTCGATAGCCGGGACGTCGTGAAGCTTGGTATAAACCGCTTCGACCACCGCCGGTGGCACGTGGCTTTCATAGAGCAGGTTCCACTCGCCGTCCATGATGACGGTCCCGTTACACAGCAGGTAGTAATCAAATTCGAGCCCCGAGCCACGCAAGTCGCGGCGCGCAGAGAATGCAGACTTGCCCGTGGTCACCACCGCTAAGTTGCCGGCGGCACGCCAAGCGGCGATTTCCTCCGCAATGCCATCAGGCACACTTCCGTCGAAGTAGACGGTGCCGTCCAGGTCAAAGGCCGCCAGCTTCATCGCCTAAGCTTCACCCGTCTCCAACAAGCGCTGGAATCCGGCTTCATCCAGGATGGTAAGACCCAGCTCACGCGCCTTGGTTTCCTTAGAACCAGCGTTCTCACCGACCACCACGTAGTCCGTTTTCTTGGACACCGAGCCCGACGCCTTGCCGCCGCGCGTAATGATGGCCTCCTTGGCCGAGTCGCGAGAGAAGTTCTCCAGCGTGCCCGTCACCACGATGGTCAAGCCTTCCAGGGTCTGCTCGTGTTGCTCCGTAGCGGTATCCTCCATGGTCACGCCTGCGGCAGCCCACTTCTCGACGATGTTGCGATGCCAATCTTCCTCGAACCACGCTTTAAACGACGCCGCGATGATCCCGCCTACGCCGTCGGTATCCGCGAGGTCGCTTTCCGACGCTGCCCGCAGCGCCTCCATCGAGCGATACCTAGTGGCCAGTGCACGCGCTGCAATCGGGCCAACGTGGCGAATGGACAGGCTGACAAGCACTCGCCAAAAATCAGTCTGCCGCGCGCTTTCCAAGTTCTTCAACAGCTTCTTGCCTTGCGCGTTGAGCTTGCCTGCTTTTGTCGTATAGGCAGAGGACTTCAGAAGCTTTTCTTCGTCGAGGTCGAAAAGATCCGCTTCGTCAACAAGCACGCCCGACTCAATGAGATCTACCGCGGCCTTCTCCCCCAATGCCTCAATGTCCATACCCTTGCGGGAGGCCAAGTACTCAAGGCGCGCGGAAAGCTGAGCTGGGCAGCTACGTGTATTCGGGCAACGCCAGTCTTGGTCGCCGTCTTTTTGCGGTGCCAGCTTGGTGCCGCAGGAAGGACAATTCTCCGGAAATACCCACTCGTGCACGGAGTCATCCCGCAGCTCCAGAACCGGTCCCAGCACCTCAGGGATAATCTCGCCGGCCTTGCGGATGACAATGGTATCGCCAATCATCACGCCCTTGTTCTTTACCTCGAACTGATTGTGGAGGGTCGCCTTCGACACCGTGGAGCCTGAGACAAACACCGGCTCCATCACCGCGAATGGCGTGATCCTGCCCGTGCGACCCACTCCTACCTCAATGTCCAGCAGCTTGGTGGTCACCTCCTCAGGCGGGTATTTATAAGCGATGGCCCAACGCGGCGCGCGGGACGTCGCACCCAACGCACGCTGCGAAGCCAAGTCGTCGACCTTGACCACGAGGCCGTCCATTTCAAAATAGGCGTCATGGCGGTGTTCCGCCCAGTGATTGATTTCCTTTTGCACTGCGGCCGCTGATTTAACCTGCTTGGTGTACGGCGAGACTGGGAATCCCCAGGCCTCCAAGGCCTGGTAGGCATCATGTTGGGAGCTTGGTTGGAAGCCATCACGTGCGCCAATACCGTGGCACACCATGTGTAGGCGGCGCTTCTTCACCTCGTTGGGGTCCTTCATGCGCAGGCCACCTGCCGCAGCATTACGCGGGTTGGCAAACGTCGGCTTGCCATCCTCGCGGCGCGCCGCGTTGATCTCCGCAAACTCGTCAGGGCGCATGTAGACCTCGCCGCGAACCTCAATCAGCGCCGGCACAGGATACTCATCGGTGCCGCTTAGCTCGTGCGGGATATCCGTAATCACCTTGGCATTGGCGGTTATGTCCTCTCCCACGCGGCCGTCGCCACGGGTTGCCGCCGTGGTCAGCTTGCCATCCCGATAGACCAAGTCGATGGACAGGCCATCAATCTTCAGCTCAGTCAGGTACGTCTGCGCCGGCGTTCGGTCGAGCCAATCCTGCATCTCCGATTCATTGAATACATTGTCCAAGCTGTAGAGGCGCTCCAAGTGCTCAATATCCGCAGCGCCCTCCGGCGCCGCGCCAACCTGTTGGGTGGGCGAATCAGGAACAGCCAACTCAGGATGCTCTGCCTCAAGCTTGAGCAGGCGCTGAAACAGTTCGTCAAAGTCAGCATCAGGGATCGAAGGCTCACCGTTGTAATAGAGCTCGCGGTGCTTACGCACTTCTTGCGCAAGCTCGGACCACTTTCGTTGGATATCTACGGAGTTTTCTGCAGAGTTAGTCACGGTCAACCAGTCTAGTCATCACCTCCGACACCGAGTGCCACAGTCCGTGTCCGATCCAAGCGCTAGAGTGTTTCACATGAACTTCGACGCCACCCGCATGCTCTCCTTCGACCTCGAAACCACCTCCGTCAACCCCAAAGAAGCGCGCATCGTCACCTCTGCGTTGGTGCGCATTGATGGACGCGACGTCGACAAACGCGAAATGCTCGCAGACCCCGGCGTGGAAATCCCCGAGGCAGCCGCCAAGATCCATGGCATCACCACTGAAAAGGCACGCGCGGAGGGCCAGCCACACGACGAAGTCCTAGCCGAGACGCTCCGCTCCATCCGTCAGGCGTGGGACGACGGTCTGACGCTCATCGTCTACAACGCCGCCTATGACCTCTCCGTTTTGCGCGCACTCACGGGCGATTTCACGGTTGACGGTCCGGTTTTCGATCCCTTCGTCATCGACCGAGTCAAGGACAAGTGGCGCAAGGGCAAGCGCACGCTTGGCGACGTTTCTGCACACTACGGCGTCACCCTCGAAAACGCTCACGAAGCAACCTCGGACGCACTCGCCGCAGCTCGCATCGCCTGGATGCAGGTGCGTCAGCACTTCCCAGAACTGGCCCAAATGGACACCACCGAGCTCATGGAGTACCAGGCCGTCGAGTGGTACAAGGACCGCGAGTCCTTCAAGAAGTACTTGGAAGGCCAAGGTAAGGACGCAAGCGACATCTCCACCGCTTGGCCAATGATTGGCTAAATATTGCGACATTTTTAAAATTCTGGAATTCTATAAATATGAATTCCAGAACTTCCGCACCTCAACTCGAAGCCCGCCTCGCCGCCCTCGAGGCCCGTGTCGAGGCTCTCGAAGGGCAGCACTCGGTCACTCCGCCCCCAGCACCCACCTCCGATTCCCGCTACTGGCTCGTCGAGGCCCTCGAAGAAGGGCCCGACATTCCCGACGGCTCCGTCATCTTTGGCGGCGACGTCACCATCGGCAATCGCGAGTACAAATACCAATGGCAGCGCCCCACCCAATTCGTCACCGACGAGTCTTGGGAAGAAAGCATCAAGCGTCTTAGCGCCATCGCACATCCCACCCGCGCGGAGATCCTGCGTCGCCTCCTGTGTGCGCCCGCCAGCGTCAGCGACCTTGTGCAGGAGGGGCTGGCTAGCTCGACAGGAACCGCATATCACCACCTCAACGAACTCAGCAGCGCCGGGTGGATCGCCAAATCCAAGTCCGGCGCCTTCGAAATCCGGCCGGCCCGCGTCATCCCCCTCATGACAATCATCACGGCGGTGGAGGCACACTAATGAACTTTTCCATTGGCAAACTCGCAATCGGATTCCTGGTCGCTGCTCTCGTAGCAGCCGGCCTTGTCCTGGTAGGCCCTCACCGCATCGCCCTGGCAACCGAGGCCACTGGCTCGACCGACCTAGCCCAGAAGCTGCGTGACAATGCACAGCGCGGACACCACAATCTGACGGCCTTTACGCTGTCGAACGGCAAGGTCTCCTTCGCAGGCCTTGGCGCCGACGAACATACCGAGGTCGAAATCGGCTCCGTAACCAAGATGTTCACCGCTGAACTGCTGCGCCAGGAGGTTGAGAGCCAGCATCTGACCTACGAAACCAAGGTGGGCGAGGTCCTCGACACCGGCGACTCCCCCATTAGCGACGTCACCCTCACCGAGCTCACCGAGCACACCTCGGGACTTCCCCGCCTCGCCCAAGGCACCAGCTTTCTTAGCTTAACCTCGGCTTTTAGCGGCAAGAATCCCTACGCCAACGAGACCAAGGCAGACATCCTCTCCGCCGCCAAGGACGCGAAATTAACGGGCCGCGGCACCGAGTCCTATTCCAACCTCGGATACGCCTTGTTGGGCTTGGTGCTAGAAGAGTCCTCCGGCAAATCCTACGAGCAGCTCCTACGATCCAACATCCTCGAGCCCGCCGGCATGGAGGAGACTTACCTCATGAGCCTAGGGGCAGTGCCTGACAACGCCTCGCGCGGGCTGACCAATCGCGGCAGAAGCGCCGAACCCTGGGAGATGCCCGGCACAGGTCCAGCCGGCGCTATCCGTTCGACTGCACACGACATGACTAAGTTTGCCGAGTGGATGCTCGCGTACGGCGACTTCACCCATGGCTGGCAAGAAAACCCAGTCGAGGACGGCGGCGGCTTCTGGCACAACGGCGGCACCTACGGCTATTCCTCGATGCTCATCATTGACCCACGCACTCGCCACGCAGCCTTCGTCAACAACGATTCCCCTGCCGGGACCGAAAACATCACGCGAACCATCTTCAAGGAGCTGCCATGATGGACTATTTACCCCTGCTGGTCACCGCATTTTTCCTCTGCAACATCGTCTGGTCCATATGGAAGTCCTGGACCGCTCCGAAAATCACGAGCTACCGCATTTTCGATGCCGTGATAACCTGGCTCGTCGTCGCTTTTCTCGGAGGTGTACTCGGCTGGAACAGCTCGCTGAGCATCTGGTGGTGGTATGCGCTCGTGGCGCTGACCGCGCTTTATGCGGGCGCAGTCGCGCTACGCCTACAGATCCCCCGCGTCGCGCACGAGCATCTTCACCAGCAATCGCAAAACCAATGCGGCGTCCCTCGCTGAGATGTTCGCCCAAGCCGTCGATGTTCTGCCCAGTCTCCAACCCCTTGAACAAGGTGATGAAAGTACCTGCCGCGGCTGCCATCTCCCACAAAGGTTCAGCGTGGAGATAGTCAGCACCAAAAGATTCGAGCGTATCGAAGGCCACTTCAGCCGGTTGGTAGTCATGACGGCACTTTATGCTGGAAAGTGGCCTTTCACAGAAAGTCTCCCAAATCTCCGACCCTCGAGAAGTCTCCCAAATCTCCAGAATCTCCCATCTTGAGGTAGCCTTGCCGTCTATGGGCACCCGCAGTAATCCTTTCCGCCCCACCTTCGGAGTCCCGCCTCTTTATTGGGTGGGCCGCACTGCTGTGCTCGATGCATTCCGCAATGCCCTGCAGTCCCCAGCCGGCGTCTCCGCTCGCACGATGATCGTCAGCGGTGCGCGCGGTATCGGAAAGACAGTTCTGCTCAATGAACTGGAGGATTCTGCGAAAGCACAAGGCTGGATATGCATTCGAGCTTCTGGGCGCACCAACATGGTCGAGGAGCTCGTCGAGACCACCATTCCGCGGTTGATCGAGCAACTCGCGTCCCGAGATAAGCGGAAAATCAACCGCATCGGAATCGGCGGGGTCGGAATTCTGCTCAGCATCGACGAAGTTCAAGACGCCTCAGTAGAAGACCTCACTTCTATCGCAGTGGCCTACCAGGATCTCCTGCGCGATGAGCTCGACATTTCCTTTGTCGCCGCCGGATTGCCGCAAGGCGTCAACCGCCTGCTCGATCTCCCAGGCGTTACTTTCTTACGCCGCGCCCAAAGATTCGTTCTGGGTCCGCTTTCTGCAGGCAACGCCTCCGAAGCCTTTACTGCCACCGCAGCTGACTCGGGCCTTAATTTCTCATCGGAGGCAATCAGCAAGGCCGTCGAGCTGTCGAAGGGCTACCCATACCTCGTTCAGCTGGTGGGTTCCTTGGCTTGGGAGCGCGCATACGCCCGCGACGAGACCCAGATTGAAGCTTCAGACGTAGACAGCATTGCCGACGAAGCCATTTCCATCCTGTGCACTCAAGTGCACTTGCCCGCCGCGTCTTCGCTGCCTCCTGCTCAGCGCCAGTTCCTTGACTCGATGTCTAGTGCTTCCGTTGATGGCATCGCCACGATTACGGAGATTGCAGAAAGCCAAGGCCGCACGGTCCGCTCGCTTTCGGCAACGCGCCAAAGGCTTATCGACGCCGACCTCATCGAGCCCGCCGCCCACGGCGAGCTGCAATTCGTCATCCCCTACATGGAGCGCTTCTTCAACTCCACCGACAAACTCGGCAGGGTCGACTAGCTAGAGATCACCGGCGTCGCGCACCAACATGCCCGCCGTCTCCACGACCGAGCGCAGCGTGCTTGCCGACGCCTCCCTTGGCACCACGTCCACCGCATCCACCAGCAGCTGCCGTGGCATACCCATGCGGTCAAAGTGCCGGGCCACAGCCACTGCTTCTGCCCGCGCATCGACACCCGCGATTGCGAAACCGATTCGCTTGCCTTCGCTTAAGAACTCGCCAAGGCCATCGATGTTCTTTGCCGTGTCGAGCCCAACGAAGTCAGTCACGAATGTTTCCGCGGCATCGACGATTTCCCAATGCGTCCCCGAAACGAGATAGTCCGCACCCAACTCCTTGAGCTTCTCCCGAGCAACTTCCGCTGGGATCGCGCGAATCTCGTCAAAGTCGGTGGTACCGGGGACCTTTCCAGTAAGGACGTCGCCAATTAATGGCTCATCCACCTGCACCCGCACCTGACCGTGAAAACGCCGCTGCAACTTAGCCACGTGATCGGCGATGCCCATCTGCAGGGCTTCATGCAGATCGCGGGTAGCACCGGCGTCGGAAAGCACACGGTGTCCATTCGCAAGTTCTACCGCCGCTGCTAAGCTCCACGGCCCCATAACCTGCATCTTTAAAGCGGGAACAGACTCGCCCCATACCTCTTGGATGGCGTCCAAATCACGCTCCCACAGATCCCAGGTGCGTCGCATCATCAGCTGTGGGCACTGGGTCATCTGCCACGCGCGTGGGCCGCGGTCAACGTTGACCGCTTCTAAAAGCGCGGCCGTAGAGCCCACGGCATCCGCACCAAGCCCGCGCTCGGGAAGCTGCGGAATCGCCGGCAGATGCCCAGACTCGCCCATCACGATGTCGGCAGCCTCCGTCATGGAAACCCCACGCATCGGACCCAACGAAAAGCCCGTCACTATGCCGTCCCGCAGATGGTTCCGGAACCCAAGACGATGTCGCCCAGCTCATCGGGGCTTGGCAGGTACAGCACTGCAGCTTGGCCGCGTGCGACACCCGAGAGGGGTTGCTTCAGCTCCAGCGTCATCTTGTCGCCTTCACGATCCACGTATGCCTTGCAAGGCACAACCGACCCGTGCGCGCGAACCTGAACCTCGCACTCCAGCTCGCCGTCCATGGCCGGGTGCAGATACTTCAGGCGATCTGCCTGAATCGTTGAAACCGCCAAATCCTCGCGCGCGCCTACCGTCACCGTTCCTGTTGCAGCGTCGATATCCGTGACATAGCGCGGGCGCCCGTCCGCCGTGGGCTCCTTAATGTCAAGGCCCTTGCGCTGACCGATGGTGTAGTTCCACGCACCATCATGTTGCTTGAGCTCCTGGCCCTCCTGGTCCACGATCATGCCCGGACGCAAACCGATTCGGGAGCCCAAAAATACCTGCGTATTGCCATCCGGAATAAAGCAAATGTCGTAGGAATCGGGCTTCTTCGCTGTGGAAAAGCCATGCCGCGCCGCTTCCTCGCGAATCTGCGGCTTTGGGGTATCACCAATCGGGAAGTAGCAATGCTCGAGCTCTTCTGCGGAAATCACGCCGAGAACATAGGACTGATCCTTGTTCTCGTCCTTGGAACGGCGCATGTAGCCGGCGTCGTCAAGCGTGGCGTAATGGCCCGTGGCTACGGCATCGAAGCCGAGCGCCATGCCCTTTTGGAGCAGCGCCCGGAACTTGATCTTCTCGTTGCACCGCAGACAAGGATTCGGCGTCTCGCCGCGGGCATAAGAATCCACGAAGTCCCCGATGACCTCCTCTTTAAACTGCTCGGAAAAATCCCACACGTAGAAAGGAATGCCCAGCTTGTCACAGATGCGACGCGCGTCTGCAGAGTCCTCCAAGGAGCAGCAGCCTCGCGCCTTCTCACGGGTCTGCTGAGCATCCTTATGTAGGGCCAAGTGCACGCCCACGACGTCGTGGCCTGCCTCCACCGCTCGGGCTGCAGCCACCGAGGAATCGACGCCACCTGACATCGCAACGAGAACTCGCACACATACTCCTTTACTTCGGCCGAATACGTTACTCTTTTTCTCCTTTTAGGCCCAACGACAATCGCAGCTCCTACATTCCCTAGGCTTAAAGACATGCGCAAAACGGATGAGTTGGTTGGCACTTACGAGATTTCCACAGGCACGGCTGAGGTACTCGCAGACGAATATCACGACAATGGTTACATCCTCATGGTCAATGGTGTGCCATCGAGCCACATCGTGATTGGTTCCCCGGAAGTCCTCGAATTCGAGTACATGCGGTGGATTGCCGCGGCGGTAGAAACGCTTCTGCCAGTCGATCCAGCTTCGCTGCGCATGACCCACTTGGGCGGCGCGGGCTGCTCCCTTCCCCGCTATTTCGCCAGTATCTGGCCCAAATCACGGCACACAGTGGTCGAGCTCGATGCAAAGCTGGGCGAGCTTGTGCGTACGCTTTTCGACGTCCCCCGCTCGCCCACCGTCAAGATTCGCGCCGGCGAGGCCCGCGCGGTTACAGACAGTTTCGTCCCTGCCAGCCGCGACGTCATCATTCGCGACGTCTTTGCAGGCGATACGACGCCATATCTCCTCACCACGGTTGAATTCTTCCGTGCGGCTCACGACGCCCTCGCTCCCGGAGGCCTCTACGTAGCTAACTGCGGTGATCACCACGACTTGTCTATCGCCAAAGCTGAGCTGCAGGGAATGTCGCAGGTCTTTGAACACATCTCCGTTATTGCCGATCCACCAATGCTCAAAGGCAGGCGTTACGGCAACATCATCCTCTTGGGCTCTGATCGCGAAATGCCAGCTGCGGGCTCTGTTGAAGCCGCACAACTGTCAAAGTTGCTGTTAGGTGGCGCTGTCCCCGCCCATTACAAAGACGAGAAGTGGACCAAAAAGCACATGCAGGGCGCTACTGCGCGAGCTGATTAACTGCTTCCTGTGCCTGCTCTACTTGGTCTGGGTTGACGCCGTTTTTCGTAGCGATATGGCCCGCGTTGTCCAGAAGGATGGCCAAGTCGCCGACTGTGAAGTCGCCAGTTGCCATTTCTACGAGGTCATCGATAGGCAGCGTTCCATTCTGGGTGAGCTGCTTGACGAAGTCCGTGAACACGCCCGCAGCGTTCCCGCCAAGACCTGCCTGCTCGGCGGCGTCGACAAGCTGCGGCGTCGCGATAATGCCTGCCGCCAACGCGAGGATGGCTCCGATCAGCGGACCACTGTTGGAGCTGAGGTCTGCTGCGTCGTCGCCGAGCACAAGGCCCTCAAGGATTCCGCCGATGTCGAGGTAGTTGCCGTTGCTGAAGGACTCGAGCTGCCCCTCGCTACCGTTAAACAGGTTCATGTCCACCGGACCGGTAATGCCGTTAACGCGGCCGGAGCCGGAACGTTGCCAGAAGGAGATCTTGTCCCAGCCACCCACTGGTTCCGGGGCCTTATCCTGGTATGCGGCGAGCCAGAGCGGCATATCGGAGAATTCCTTGGTGTTACCCATCTGCCCCATCCAGAAGTACTTGTAGGTGTAGATCATCGGGGTACGGCCGGTAAGCGCGCGCAGTTCGGTGGTGAATTGGCGAATCCAATTGGCTAGTTGCACCGGTGACAAGCCCTCGTCTACCTCAATGTCAAGAACAGGAGGCAGGGTCTGACCTGGCACGAGCGCCAGCTGCGCCGCAAAGTGGGCAGCCTGCGCTGAAGCTGACGACGCCGGGCGCGCGTAGTGATAGGCACCAACCTTGAGGCCCGCAGCAGAGGCTGCGTTGGCATCAGCAACAAAATAAGAGTTTGTCCAGTCGCTGCCCTCACTTGCCTTGACGAAGGCGAAGGACTGACCGTCAGTCTTGACGTCACTCCAATTAATCAGCGCTCCACCTGGATGCTGGTGTGCTGCGATGTCAATTCCCGAAGGGGCACTCGAGGTCCAAGCGCCGGCGGTCATCGTTCCTGCGATAGCTAGAGCAACGGATCCAACAACAGCAACGATGGCCTTGCGCATTCCCTTATTTGAAGTCATGCGCGTAACTGTACCGAGACAAACCCAATTATCCCTTTAGTAACACGCGTATCTTTTATAATATTTTCCACTTTTACCTCTTTCATTTCTCTCGTACATATTTTCGATTTTCCCTTGAGTTTAACTCCGTGCATGTTTAGAATGAGGGGCATGAACATACAAACAGATATTCTAACGGCGGGGGCCTGGGGGAATGAACGGATACTACCTGGTCAATGACACCTCATGCCCTGTAGCCACTGCCGCCAGGGAAGTAAGAAAGCTTGAGTTCGAGCTCTGGGCCGAATGCATTCCAGAGCACGACGCAGATATCGAACTAGTTATCCAAAATCTAGCCACCGCAACAGGCCGCGGTACCTACCAAACAAAGAAGATTCTCTTCGCTCTATACCGCATCCACGAATTGCCTCAATTGCTTGCGTTGCAACATGAGTCATACTTCCTCGACATATCCAGGCTCACTGCCATCGACCTCGCTCTCAACAAACTCGGCGCGCCTTCACCGGAAGCTCTCGAGCAAATTGACGCGGCGTTGTGCGAGTTTTTCACTCCCACTAAGCCGCGGCAGGTTCTTCCATCCAACCGCGCCATCACCAAATTCATCTACGACCTCCTCCGCCTGCTTGATGACAACATCGAGCCAGAATCAAAGGAAGAGGAAAAGCGAAATGATTCCTACTCCACCTACCCAGTACCGGGCGGCCGAGAGGCCATCAGCGCCGAATACGACGCCGCCACAGCATTCGAACTAGACAAACACATCAAAGACACCGCCGAAAAGCTAGAGATCACTCCGGCCGCGGCCCTCGAAAAACTCATTCGCGGAGAAGCTAATTCCCAAGCCACAGTCATCCTCAACATGTACCGCGCTAGCGACCTCAAGGATGCGCCTGCGTTCATTCAAGACGTCGGCTGGGTATCCGCTGAGGTAGCGGACACACTGGAACCCACTGTCGTTCGTGACATGGAAAAGGCCGAGACCGCGGTGAGCAGCAGTTACACCACACCGGCCACGATCCGTGCGTACGTCGAAGGGCGCGACCTCACCTGCCGCATCCCTGGTTGTGACCGCCCAGCCTGGGAATGCCAGATGGACCACCGCATAAACTTCGCAGACGGAGGCCAAACCACAGCATCGAATTTGGTGAGCCTATGCCAGCCTCACCACAACCTCAAGACCGACGGCCGCGTCTGGTACATCATGGACGAAGAAACCAATGACATCATCTGGCTCTTCGACGATGGCCACTACGAATTCTCCCGAGCCGAAGGCCCCCTCGCTCCGAAGAAGCGCAACTGGTTGCGAACTTTCATGGAGGCCGTGGCAGCAAGAAGAAGGGAGGCCCGAGCTAACTGTTTGAAAGACGAAGAGCGTTAAGCGCCTCGGATGCTTTCAAGTTGGGTAGGTATGCGTGAACAACTGCCAGACCGATCGAAGGAAGCGATAGCTCGTCCTCGTAGCAAAGGAACCACTTGTGCTCTTCAGGCTGAAACTTCCTCTTGCTGGCAGCCAGCGAACGGAATCCATAGAGAGGTTCCATCTGCTCTCCTATTTTGGCGAGCAAAGTATCAAGTGTGGATGGATTCTGGGCTGCTCCTGCCAACGGCGCACCAGAAAGCGAAATCCACTCGCAGCCTTCTCCAGCCGCAATCACAAGCGCCTCCGAGATGAGCAGTTCCATCACGCCCTTAAAACCTTGATCATTGCGGCGCATCACGTCGAGCGTATACCCCACAAGTTGCCCATCACGGCTGACCGGCATCCAGCTGGTCATGCCATGAATCATGCCATCATCACCAATTGCTAGGAGGAGCCGCGTGCCAGCCACCTTCATTTCTTCGATACCACCCAAGGTGAACCCCATCTCTGGGAGCGCCTTCTCGCTCACCCATTCCTCACTCAGTGCCACGAGGGCGGATGCCACACCGACGTCGAGTTCGTCCCAAGTGGTCCAGACAGTTGTGACGCCTTCCTTCGCCGCCTTGTTACGCGCGGTGCGGATGTTCTGGAATTTCTTACCCTTAAATTCGGTGTTCTCACAGCTCAGCACCGCTTCCTCGGCGACCTCGAGACGCTTAAAATCTGGGTGGTTATTAGCAAAGTCAGCATTCACGGAATACCACGCCGGTGTCATGCCTTCGGTCCTGACAAAGTCTTCAAACTCACGCGAAATATCGTCGCCGACCGGTCCGCCCAGAGTCAGGGCAATTCCGTTGGAAGCACGGTAGGCCACGTAGGAATCTCGCTCGAAGAAATATCGGTTGCCCTGCCACAAAGTCATGAAAGAGAGGTGGTCGCCAGAACGTCGTTCCAGGATTTCGCGCGCCTTGACACGGTCGGCCTCCTGATGAGGATCCGAAGGGGCGGCAAAACAGCGCCACAAGGCCCAAATCACTGCGAGCCACCATACGTTGCCCACCCATTCATAAAAGAACCAGCCAAAACCGTTGGCCGGGATCAGCTCATGTGGAGCGACCAGTGTGATCACTGCAGGAAGGAACCGCAACGGCCACTCAGCAAGAGCAGTGCTTAACGACGCCCCGCCTACAAACGCCGACTTAACCAGCAGCGTTCCGAGCAGCCACGCAGCCGAGCAGGAAGCAGCCACAATGGCCAGGATGCCCGCGTATTTCTTAAGCATGCGCGGGGATTCGTGAACGCTAAAAAGCTTGTGCGAGTAGAGCAACACAGCAATGCAGAACAGCCAAGGAAGCAGCGCTTCAAACAGATTAACCCCATACAAAAAGAAGCCATCTTGGTCAAGATCCCAAAGCTGAATCAGGAGGAAGCCCAAGGAAGCGAGCTGAACGACCAAGGAAAGAGACCAAGCAACACGCCGGCCGCGCACCAAGCCAAAGCACAATACAAGCTGAAGAAGAAGCGGCATCAGGTTGGCCAACATGGGCCCAAAGCCATGCATGCGAGCAATGTCAGCTGCCGAGATGCACGCATCGGACGTGGAATCGAGTGTGCACAGAACTTCGACGGAGACGTCGGAAAGCACAGGCCCCCACATGAGTCGGGTGAGGTCAGAAAAAGGCCCTTCGGCGATGGGATTGATTGCCACGAGAACGGGGCTGATGGCAACCGCGCCCAAAATCAGGGCAACGAGGACGCGCCGCTCGCGAAGTGAGGGCGTCGCACGCGATTGAGGATGCCTCCACATGCCCAAGAAAAGACCAAGCAGGGCCGCGGTAAGGCCAAGCACATCTGCAAGAGAGCCGGCGTAAAAGACGTTGGTCAAGGCCAGCACCATGATAAGTACTCGGAAGCGGCGCTTCCACAGGCGGGGCATAATCGCTGAGGCATACATGGCTGCGCCAAAGATCCAGCCAACCGGCGTAAACAAGAAGTTGTGGAGCAAGTCGTCGCCCCATCGATTCAAGCCGGTGATCTCAATTCCGCGGGCAATAACAAGAGCGAGCGGTGCCGAAACCATTTGTGCCAGAAGGCCAACGACGAAGTATTTCTTGCTGCCCAAAACCTTTTCTGTGGGGATGCCAAAGACGAGCGCAAAGAAGGTCACGACTATCGAGCCACCAATGGTGACGGTACTCAACCCAGAGGTGACGACCCATTCGTAGTCAAGCAGATGCAAAGCCCACATCACCGCGATAAGAGCTGCGGTAACTGGGAAGAACTTGAGCTTCTTAAGCGTGGACATCGGATTCCTTAATTCCGTCGAATGGGTCTCGTTCTACTTGGATTCCTCCGCGGGCTGCAGCCCACGCGAAGGTTTGTCTAAGCGCGGGCCGCCAAACCCCGAAGGAATGGCCGCCGGGAAGCGTGGCAACGTAGCTCTTCGCGCCTGCCTGCCGAAGCATCCCGGCGAGATCGTTCTGCGCGCTCTGGGCATCTTTATCCTTATCGCCGGAAATGAACGCCACTGCAAGATTGGGATATTTCTTGTTCTGAAGCAGGTGCGCAGGATTTTGTGCTTGGAAGGCGCGCTCGTCGCCTTCGAAGAGCTTCGTCACGGTGTCCGAGTGATTGCCCAGGGTGGGCTCAGCTTGACCGGAAAAGTCCATGTAACTGCCGTAACTTGCGGGATGGTTCGTGGCCACTTGCAGCGAACACGTACCGCCATAGGACAAGCCTGCAAGTGACCAGTGCGACTGATCCTCGTCTACGCGCAGCTGCTTTTTGATTGCAGCGGGCACGTCCTGCGAGAGATAGGTCATGACCTTGGCACGGGCAGAGTCGGCGCATACGGGATTTCCAGTTTCCGAGCCAGTCGCATCCACCGCGATAACGATTGGCGAGACTCCTCCGTTTGCTGCTTGGAACTGGTCCGCGGTCTGCGCGGCGCCGCCCGAACCAAACCATTGTTCAGGTCCACCCGGGTTGCCGTGGAGGAGCACCATCACTGGCAGTCGTTGTCCGCGGAAATAAGCAGGTGGCAGGTAAGCGATGGCCTCCCGCGCCTGAAAGCCTGACTTCTCCCCTTGCAGGTTCAAGTGCACCGTCGCAGCACCTTGGCCCTTGTAGGTAGGCAACTGCCAAGGTGAGATCTCTTGGGCCACGGGCCTAGGGTCGAGGGAACCGACGGTCGGGTACGTTTGGTACTCCAAATTCACCAAACCGGCCAGTGCGATCAAGGACAACAGCCCAGCGATCACGGTCGAAGTCTTAGGTTTGCGAAGCAACGCAGCGATAGCAATGGCACCCGCGATCAGAATGTAGACGGGAACGTCCCAGTGCCGAAGGAAAAGCCACGCGATGATCGCGGCAGCAACGGCGAACAAGACCGGCTTTATCTTGCGGGTCCATGCAATCAAGCCAACTGCGCCCACGAGGATGACCACGTAAATGATGCCATTAACAGGATCAGCCAGCGGAAGGTCTAGGAAGAAATTCACTCCTAAACACTAGTCCTGCGCTGGCTGAATACGCTGTGAGAAGGCTGCGAGGTTGGTACTGAATCGCTACCTAAACGCTGCGGGCACGCGCTACCACTGCGGGCAGCTCCTGGAGCACGAAGTCAACGTCCTCTTGGGTGGTGTTGCGTCCGAGGGTAAAGCGTAGCGAACCAATTCCATCGGCCTCGGAAACATTCATTGCTTCCAGCACGTGTGACATGCGATTCACGCCGGAATGGCATGCACTGCCTGTCGACGCCTCGATGCCCAACGAGTCGAGCAGCATGATGAGGCTGTCGCCATCAGTTCCGGGGAAAGAAACGTGCAGGTGCGAAGGAAGCATCGGCTCGGAGGAGTTGAGCACCACGTTGTCAATGCTGGATACGATGCCTGCGCGGAGGGCGTCGCGAAGCTGGCCCACGCGCTGGGACTCGGAAGGAATCTCGGCGATGGACTCCTCGAGAGCTGCGGCTAGAGCCGAGGCACTGGCGACGTCGACTGTGCCAGGGCGGATTCCACGTTCCTGGCCGCCGCCATAGGCGATGGGCTGCGGTGCCGGGCTGCGCTTGGCCAGCAGGAGTCCGATGCCGCGCGGGCCGCCGAACTTGTGGGCGCTCGCAGCCAGAGTGGTCAGCCCCAGCTCGTGAAAGTTAATGGGCAACTTACCTGCTACCTGGACCGCATCCACGTGAACGGGCGTACCGGCAGCTTGCGCGCGCGCCGCGAACTCGGCGATGGGCTGGATAGCACCGGTCTCGTTGTTGGCCCACATGCAGGTGGCGACGTCGGCCGGGGTATCGAGGAGCGAGAGGTCGCTGACGTGGGAGTGTCTGTCGACAGGCAGCAGATCCACCTGCGCGCCCTTCAACTGTGCGACGGTGTCGCGGACAGCGGGATGCTCGATGGGCGTCGAAATGACGCGGTTTGTGTTGCCAGCCTTGTAAAGGCCCTGGATAGCGATGTTGTCTGCTTCAGTTCCAGAAGAAGTGAAGATCACTTCGATGGGTTCGCAGCCAAGGAGCTCGGCGACTTTCTCGCGGGCGTCGTCAAGCACGGAGCGAGCGCGCCTGCCAGAGGCATACTGGGCTCCCGAGTTAACGGCCCCGGAGGCGGCAACCCAAGCATCGATGGCCACCTGGCGCATGGGTTGGGTGGCCGCATAGTCGAAGTAGCGAGACATTACTTGCGGGACTCCAACTCAGCAACGAGTGCCGGGGCGATCTCGTGCACGTCGCCCACGACGCCGAGGTCGGCGATCTGGAAAAAGGGCTCGTCCTGGTCCTGGTTGACCACGACGATGGTGCCGGAGGTCTGCATACCGGAAGTGTGCTGGATGGCGCCGGAGATTCCGAGGGCGATGTAGAGATCGGGTGACACGGTGACGCCAGTCTGGCCCACTTGGTGTGCTGGGTCGTAGAAGCCCTGGTCAACTGCATCGCGGGTGGCGCCGACGGCGCCGCCGAGGGCGTCAGCCAGCGGCTCCACGATGGTGGAGAAGTTGTCTTCAACGCCGCGGCCGCCGGAGACGACAACCTTCGCTGCGGTCAGCTCTGGGCGAGCCGACTTCTCGTGCGGGGTGAAGGAAGCAACGGTGACGTCCTTCGCGGTGGCGGCGGACAGCGGCATCGGTGCGGGAGCGACGGCAGCCGGCTGCGGATCAACGGTCACGGCGCCTGGGCGCAGAGTGTAAATCGGGGTGGCCCCGGCTGCGGTGGCGGTGGTCTCGTAGGAGCCGCCGAAGATGGTCAGGTGTGCGGAACCATCGGCGTTGATGCCGTCGACGTTGACCAAGGCGCCAGACGCCAAACGCGCAGAAAGGCGGCCGGCGATCTCGTTGTTGGTCGGGGTGGCTGCCAGCACGATTGGGGCTGGGTTCGCGGCGGCGAGGGCGTGCAGGGCATCGACCTCGGGCAGAATGATGCGCTTGTCGTAGTCCTCGGCGGTCGCCTGGACGATCTGGGCGGCACCCAGTGCTGCGAGCTCGGAATCGAAGGCATCGGCTTGCTTGCCGACGACGACCGCAGAAACGGTGCCCAGGGCACGAGCGGCGGTAATGAGCTCGCCGGTGACAGGGCTCAGGACGTTATCTTCGTGTTCTACAAGTACGTATACGTGAGACATTTATTCTCCTAGATAAGGTTCTTCGCGGCGAGGAAGTCAGCGATCTGCTTGGCGGCTTCTTGTGGGTTCGGCTCGGTAATGACCTCGCCGGCGGTACGGGCTGGGCGCTGAGCAGAGGCCGTAACGGTGGTGGTCGGAGCCACGGCATCGATGCCGAGCTTGGCGACGTCGAGGGTGCTAACCTCTGCCTTCTTCGCGGCCATGAGGCCCTTGAAGTTGGGGAAACGCGGTTTGTCGGCCTTGTCGGTGAAGGAGACGATCGCAGGCACAGGCGCCTCGAGCTTCCAGTGACCGTGGGCGTCCTCGCGGACGCCGCGCAGGACGCCGCCATCTAGGCTCAGGGACTTCAGATCGGTAAGCGCAGGCAGCTGGCGGTACTCGGCGAGCAGACCTGCGAGCAGGCCGGTGGATGCGTCCGAAGAGGAGTTGCCGAGGGTAATAACCTGCACGTCCTCAATAGTGTTGATGGCCGCGTTCAGGGTCCATGCGGTGGACAGCGCGTCGGCGCCGGAGAGGGCGTCATCAAGCACGTGCACTGCCTCGTCCGCGCCCATGGCAAGAGCCTTGCGCAGCGCCTCATCGGCGGCGGCTGGACCCATGGTTAGTGCTACGACCTTGAACTCGGGGTTAGCCTCCTTCAGGCGCAGGGCCTGCTCAACGGAGTACTCGTTAATCTCGTCGATGACGTTGTCGACGCTGGTGCGGTCGAGGGTGTGGTCTTCCTCGAGGGACTTGGTGGACCAGGTATCCGGTACGTGTTTGACCAGAGCCACGATTGCGGGCATTGGACACTTCCCTTTCCGATAGATTTATGTTGCGTAATTATCCTCGGACGATACTACTCGCGCTCCGCACAGCAACGCGATTCCCTGCGTGCCAATGCGTGTCATCACAATCGCCATGGAACGTTTGCCCTTGAGCTTGAGCTTCTTGCGCAGCTGATCCGGATCGACGTTTAGACCGCGGACCAGTATTTCGAGCGAGCCCGCGCCGTGTGCCTGCAGCGCAGCCTTAAGCCGCTTGACGGGCACGGCCTCAATGAATGGAAATCCGGACGTGCCTGCCGGGATGCGTTCCCCGGTGAGGTACGCGATACGCGGATCGAGCTGGTGCAGGCCCTCCCGGGCCGCGTAGTGGCGCACCAGACCCGCGCGGACCACGGCGCCATCGGGGTCGATGATGTAGCTGCCGATGTCGCCGGCCTCGGGCAGGTTGTCCTCGTCAAAGTCGTTGCTGTCGAGGATGTCTGCGGCGCCTTCAGTACCTTCAGCGCCTTCAGTGTCTTCCGTGCCGTCTTTGAGCAACACAGCCTGGCGGCCGGTGGCCAAGCCCGGGGTATAGAGACACGCTTCCTTGACGTTGCCGTTCACGCTGGCCACAGAGACCAGTCCCGGCCACTGCGAGAAGTCGAGGCCGGGCGCGCACTTCACGGCCAGCTCGGCACTGTGCGCAATGCGCGAACTGTCAGCACTGTGCGCAGCAACTAGGTCCGGCAGAGGCGGCAAAAGCTTGGCGGGATCGGTGATCCGCTTGCCGTCCTTGCGGCGCGCGGGGTCAGCGATGAGTACCCGTGCAGTGGAGGTTTGGGTCAGCGCATCGGCGCGGAAGAAGGGGTGGGCCACGTTGTGCTGGGCCATTTTGATGCGGGAAGCGTCCAGGTCGGAGCCGATGTAGGTGCCCTTGTTCCAGGCGTGCCCTTCGGTGCCGATGGAACAGGTGACATCGTGGACAAGTTCCACGCCCAGGCCTTGCAGAAAGCGGCGTCGGTACTGCGCCAGCACCAAAGGCGTGGCCTGCTGCGCAGAGTCGGAATCCATGAGCCAGTCGGCTGGTAGCTTGCCGCTGCGCCGGGCTTTGATCAGTTCGGCCACGCAGCGATAGTTCTCACCGTAGAGCTGCTGGAGCTTGGCGACGTCGCTCAGCTGCGAGGCTTTGCTGAACTCAAGGTTTAGGCCCGCGATTTCGGGCAGATACTGGGTGAGGAAATCGACCTCAGCGAGGGTATAACTCATATTCTGTCTACTGGGAAAGTCGTAAAGTACTCGCGGTAGCGCGGGTCGTCTTTGGGATCGCCGATGATGGGGCGAAGGTCGGAGAAGGAGGCGTCGTCAAGCGCTTCTTGCACCGTGGAATAGCTGGATAGCCGCAGCATCTGTGCCCACGTGGGCAGCGCAAGGCGCACCAGCCCGGCGCGCCAACCGTCGAGGACGAGCTGCGGTGGAAACCAACCGGCGTCGTCGGCCTCCATGGTGTGACCGTCCGGCTCCTGGCCCTCGGGCAGTACCCCAATGAAAAAGAAGGTGTCGAACCACTGTCCCCCGTCTTCGCCTGCCCAACGGGACCACGGGCGGAGCATGTCGGAATCGGCGCGCATGCCGTTGTTGCTGAGAAACTCGGTAAAAGAGATGTCATGGGATTCGAGGAGGACGCGCTCGCGGTGATAACGCGATGCGTCGGAGACAATGCCGTCGTCGCGAATGGCGAGCAGCGTGCCGGATTCCTCGAACAGTTCGCGGATCGCTGCAAACACCAAGGCATGTGCTTTGTACTTGGTTACTCCCATGCGCCGTGCCAGGGAGATAACGGAGCGGCCTGTCCACAGATCGCCTGAGTCCCACATACGGGGCGGGAAGTCACGTGGGTCGACTCCCCCGCCCGGGAACACCGCGTGCCCTGGATAGTTGCGCATGGTGGACACGCGCTCCTGAATCCATACCTCGAGCCCTTCTCCGCCGTCTCTAAGAAGCAAGACAGTCGCCGCCAAGCGTCCACCATTGAACCCGGTGGTTTCGTTATGGTCGATCGCGTCAAGGCGGTCATGGATGGGCTGGGTCATGCATCTTTCCGTTTAGCGTAGGCGGCGGGCGAAGTACCGATCACCGATGCGATCCACTTGGATCGGCTGGTGGAATGCCTGCGTGAGGTTCGCGGAGGTGAGGACCGAGTTAATGAGGCCCTTGGCCACGACCTTACCCTCATCGAGGATCATCGCATGCGTAAATCCGAAAGGGATTTCTTCTACGTGGTGAGTAATCATGACGATTGCAGGCGCATCAGGGTCGAGAGCTAAGCCTCCCAGATATCCCACTAGGTCTTCCCGACCTCCTAAGTCCATGCCTGCGGAGGGCTCGTCGAGGATGAGTAATTCGGGGTTCGACATCAAGGCACGCGCCAAGATGACGCGTTTCTTCTCCCCTTCCGACAGGGTGCCCCAAGTGCGCTCCGCAAGGCGGCTAGCGCCCACTTGTTCGAGAATTTCATAAGCGCGAGAGAAGTCCATGTCTTGATATTCCTCGCGCCAGCGGCCGAGCACTGCGTAGCCTGCGGAGATAACGAGGTCATCGACGCGCTCGTTATCGGGGATGCGATGTTGCACGGCAGCTGAGGAGATGCCGATGGCGGCGCGGAGATCGCGCATGTCGGTCTTGCCAATGCGCTCGCCCATGAGGAAGGCGGTACCGCTGGAGGGGAACTCTTCCGCGGAGGCCATGCGCACGAGGCTGGTCTTGCCGGCGCCGTTGGGGCCGATGATGACCCATCGCTCGTCGAGTTCTACTTGCCAGTCAACTGGGCCCACCAGGGTCTGGCCGCCACGTCGAAGTTCGACGCCGCGGAAGTCGATGAGCCAGTCTTCGTCAGTCTCTGGCTGGGGAGCTGGGTTCATTGGATTCACTGGGTTTGTTTGATTCACAGGTTCTATTGTGGCGGATATTTCTGTTGGCCGGTGAAAGTGACACAGCTGCATTAATCTTAAGGGCATGACTACACGCCTTGCTATCGATGACGTTCGCCCAAGCTTGTCCGGTTCTGTCCCTTCTAAAGCAGTGGTGGACGAGGTAATTCCAGTAACTGCGCTGGTGTGGCGGGAGGGCCACGACGCAGTCGCCGCAACGTTGTCGGTGTGGAACTCGGACTCCCCCGCGGTTTCTTCCGTGACGATGGACTTCGATGCCGTCAATCCCGACCGAGTGCATGGCGTGTTTACTCCGGCGACCCCCGGCCGCTGGTTCTTCCGTGTGGACGCGTGGTCAGATCCGATGGCGACGTGGCGTAACGCCATTACCAAGAAGATGGAGGCCGGCCAGTCAGCGCAGGAACTGTCCAATGACTTGCTCCACGGCACGGAGCTCTTCGAGCGTGCATCCCTTCAGTCCCCAACGGATAAGGCAGCGCTGCTTATCGACGCCGCCCGTGCGCTGAGCGACGAATCCTTGGACCCCGCCGAGCGAGTGCAACTGGCGCTGTCTGAAGAGACTACGAAGCTTTTGCACACCCACCCGCTGCGTGATCTCCTCGTAGAGGGCGAAATCCACGAGGTATTAGTTGAGCGTCGCGAAGCGTTATTCAACTCTTGGTACGAGTTGTTCCCTCGCTCCACGGGCGGTTGGGACGAGAACGGCCAGCCGGTGCATGGCACGTTCAAAACCACGCAGAAGGCTTTGGAACGCGTCGCGGATATGGGCTTCGATACCGTCTACTTCCCGCCGATTCACCCGATTGGCGAGGTACACCGCAAGGGCAAGAACAACTCCGTGGTAGCAGAGCCAGACGACGTCGGCTCCCCGTGGGCTATTCAAGACCACTCCGCCACGCACCCGCAACTGGGCACGATGGAAGACTTCAAGGAGCTGGTGGCCCGCGCAAAGGAGCTGGGTCTCGAGGTGGCCTTGGACTTGGCCCTTCAGGCTTCGCCGGATCACCCATGGGCGCAAACCAATCCAGAGTTTTTCACGGTGCTGCCGGACGGCACCATCGCCTACGCGGAAAACCCGCCAAAGAAGTACCAGGACATCTACCCACTCAACTTCGATAATGATCCTGACGGCATCTACAACGAGATTTTCCGCGTGATCATGCTGTGGGTCGATGCGGGTGTGACCACCTTCCGCGTAGATAACCCGCACACGAAGCCAGCAAACTTCTGGAACTGGCTCATCTCCAAGGTCCACGTAACCCATCCTGAGGTCATCTTCTTGGCTGAGGCCTTCACCCGCGCACCGCGCCTGTTTGGGCTGGCCAAGGCGGGCTTTACCCAGTCTTATACCTACTTCACCTGGCAGACCTCCAAGTACGAGTTGACGGAGTTTGCCAAGATGCACGTCGAACAGGCTGATATCTGCCGCCCGAACTTGTTCGTGAATACCCCGGACATCCTGCACGAGTCCCTACAGACCGGCGGCCGCGCAATGTTCGCCATCCGCGCGGTTCTCGCGGCCACCTTGTCGCCGCTGTGGGGCGTCTACTCCGGCTATGAGCTCTACGAGCACGAGGCTGTTGCGCCGGGTAGTGAAGAGTACTTGGATTCCGAAAAGTACGAGCTGCGCCCGCGCGACTTCCAGGCAGCGCTGAAGAAGGGGGCGTCGCTTGAGGCTTACATCCGCCTGCTGAATCTGATTCGCCGCGAGAACCCGGCCCTGCAGCAGCTGCGCAACCTCAAGTTCCACAATGCGGATAACGAGAACATCATCGCCTACTCAAAGGCGGACCCAGCCACCGGCAACGTGGTTCTCGCCGTGGTGAACCTAGACCCGCGCAATGCCCAGGAGGCCACCGTGACCGTGGACATGGAGGCCATCGGCCGCGCAGACGGCGACGTCTACACCGTGCACGATGCGATCACTGGCGCGGCTTATAACTGGTCCAACCGCAACTTCGTGCGCCTCGAACCGATGCGCGATGTGGCCCACGTGTTCGTCCTTCCACAGGCAGACTCCCATTCGTTGAACCGCCTTGCCTGGCGTGACGTTGACGATTACCGCGCATAACGCCTTTCATAACCAGCCCCGCACCCGCACACAGTTAGGTAACTTGGACACATGACCATTCCGGAACCAGACCTTTCCCGCCTTAATAATTGCCGTCACCACGCGCCGCATGCCTTTTATGGCTGGCATGAAGGTCTCGTCCGCACCCGCCGCCCTGGCGCTGAGGCAGTCCAGTTGGTTACCGCGGCTGGCGCTGTAGACATGTCCCCGGTGGGCCACGACTTGTGGGAGGCAACCCTGCCTCAGGAACAGGACTACCGCCTGCGCGTTACCTACCCGGGACAGACGCCTGTCGACGTCGCCGACGGCTATCACTTCCTGCCCACCTTGGGCACGCTGGACCTGCACCTGATTTCCGAGGGCCGCCACGAGCGCCTGTGGGATGTGTTGGGCGCGAACCTGAAGAGCTACGACACGGACCTGGGCACCGTCGACGGCGTGGCCTTTGCCGTGTGGGCGCCGAACGCTGAAGGCGTTGCGGTAATAGGCGACTTCTGTGGTTGGAATCCCACCCAGTACCCGATGCGCAGCTTGGGTTCAACTGGTGTTTGGGAGGTCTTCATCCCAGGCATTAGCGAGGGCGAGCACTACAAGTTCGCCATCCAGACCAGGGACGGCCGCCGTATCGATAAGGCGGACCCGCTAGCCAAGCGCACTATTGCCCCGCCGGAGACTGCCTCGGTGGTCGCCGCTAATCGCTACGAGTGGAACGACGCTGCGTGGTTAGAGCAGCGCAATGGTGACCTTAACGTGCCAATGAGCGTCTATGAGCTGCACGTGGGTTCCTGGAAGATTGGTTCCAATTACAACTCCCTGCGCGAAGAGCTCATCCCGTACCTGCAGGAGCATGGCTTCACTCATGTCGAGCTGCTCCCTGTTGCCGAGCACCCATTCGGCGGTTCCTGGGGCTACCAGGTGTCGGGCTACTATTCCCCTTCCGCGCGTTGGGGTACTCCGGACGACTTGCGCGCGCTTGTCGACGCCCTCCACGGCGCCGGCATCGGCGTCATCGTCGACTGGGTCCCGGCGCACTTCCCTAAGGATGACTTCGCCCTGGGACGTTTCGATGGCCAGGCTCTCTACGAGCACCCGGACCCGCGCCGCGGCGAGCAGTCCGACTGGGGCACCTACGTCTTCGACTTTGGCCGCAACGAGGTACGCAACTTCCTAGTGGCCAACGCTTTGTACTGGGCGGAGGAGTTCCACATTGACGGCCTGCGCGTCGACGCGGTGGCTTCTATGCTCTACCTGGACTACTCCCGCGACGAGTGGCTTCCCAACCAGTACGGCGGCCGCGAGTACCTGGAGGCGGTCCAGTTCCTGCAGGAGACCAACGCCACGCTGAATCGCGTCCATCCTGGTGTCTTGACCATCGCTGAGGAGTCCACCTCCTGGCCAGGCGTTACTGCACCGACGGATCAGGGCGGTCTGGGCTTCTCCCTGAAGTGGAACATGGGTTGGATGAATGACACCTTGGAGTACTTCAAGCACGAGCCCATCCACCGCCAGTACCACCATGGTGAGCTGACCTTCTCCATGATTTACGCCTACTCGGAGCGATACGTGCTGCCGTTTAGCCACGACGAAGTTGTCCACGGCAAGGGCTCGCTCTGGACCCGCATGCCGGGCGATGACTGGAACAAGGCCGCCGGCCTGCGCGCGCTCTATGGCTACATGTTCTCCCACCCTGGCAAGAACTTGCTTTTCATGGGCCAGGAGTTCGGCCAAACCACGGAGTGGAACGAGTCCAACTCGGTTGACTGGTCCAACCTGGAGGGCTGGGGCAACGAGTGGCACCACGGCATCAAGCGCTTGGTGCGCGATATCAATGCGGTGTACAAGGACACCCCGGCGCTGTGGTCGCAGGACTTTGCACCTGAAGGGTTCCAATGGGTCAAGTCTGACGACTCGAACAACAACATGTTGGGCTACGTCCGCTACGGCACGGATGGCTCCGCGCTGTTGGCGGTGTGCAACTTCTCAGGCAGCTCGGTGCCCAACTATAACCTGTGGCTGCCGCGCGACGGCGCGTGGGAGATGATCCTCAACACTGACGACGCCGTCTACCAAGGAGCAGGCAACGATCTGCCGCGCTGGATTCACTCGCAGGGCAACTACACGGAGCTCCACTTGCCGTCGAACTCCGTGCAGTGGTACCTGTTCAGGGGCTAAGCTCCCCCCCCGAGGCAGGCCCGCGTTAAGCCTGCTTGTTGACTCTCGCGATGAGTTCCTGCACGCGGGAGTCGATGTCGTCGCGCAGCTCGTTCATGCGCTGGGTGCCCTCGACGCCGCGCAGGGACGGGTCTTCGATATCCCAGCGCTCAGCGGGACCGTCGTAGTCTGCGCCACCTACCACGATGACGTGCTCGACCTGTGAGGCGAGCTCAGGGTCCACAGGCTTCGGAGTGCCCTGCGCCATGTCGGCACCGACCGCGGCAAGCGATTCCGCTGCCTCGTGGTTAATGTCGCCGGCAATGCCTGGCTCTAACACCTGGACGCCTGCGGAATACACGTCCCACTCGGGCGCGTGCTGCTTGGCCAGAGCGGCAGCCATCTGGGACTTGCCGCGGTTGCTGTTGCAAAGAAAAAGTACGGAGGTCATGACTCCGTACTTTATCCGTGTTTTATGCCTCGCGTTGAGCTGTAGCGCTACTTCTTAGTAATGGCGTAGTAGACCGGCAGGGACTTCCAGCTAAACTCGACGTTATCGACGTTCTGCGACCAGCCACCAACAACATTCGGGTAGAACAGCGGGATGGCAGGCAGGTCGCGCAGCAGCAGCTCCTGGGCCTGGTTGTAGAGCTTGGCAGCCTCTTCAGAGCTCTTGGCGCCGTTGGCCTTCACGATGAGCTCGTCGAAATCTGGGTTGGAGTACTTAGCGTCGTTGGAGGCGACGTCGCTAGTGAAGTTCGGACCGAGGAAGTTGCCCATGGATGGGTAGTCGGCCAGCCACGCAGTGCGGTAGGCGCCGTCCATGCGCTCCTTGCGATAAGCGTCGCGGAAGGACTTGAAGTCGGGGAACGGGCTTCCCACGGACTCGATGCCTAAGGTGTTGCTGATGTTGTTCGCTACGGCGTCGGCCCAATCCTTATTGTCGCCGTCGGTGTTGTAGTTGATCGGGAACTGACCTTCAAACTTACCGTACTTCTCGTCGGCCTTCTTCCACAGCTGCTTCGCCTTTTCTGGGTTGTAGTCAAGGTTGGAGGAACCCGGCAAATCGTCGTCGTAGCCGTCCAAGACCGGCGAGGTGAAGTCGCGGGCCGGGGTGCGAGTGCCCTTGAAGATGGACTCGGCGATTTCAGCACGGTTGATGGACATGGAGATAGCCTGGCGGCGCAGAACACCCTCTTCACCCTTGAAGTGCGGGGTCTCTTCATTGATGGACATCTCGAGGTAGGTCGCCGCTGGCTTGGTCTCGCTGCGCTCAGCTAGGTCAGCCTCGTAGTTGCCGAAGGCCGAGGAAGGAATCGCCTCGAGGACGTCCAGGTTGTTGGCCAACAGGTCCATGTACGCCGCATCGGTGTCGTTGTAGAAGGTGTATTGGATACCTTCGTTCTGCGGGGTGCGCTCGCCGCCGTACTCCGGGTTCGGCTCGATGATGAGGCTCTGGTTGTGGTCCCACGAGACAAACTTGTATGGGCCATTAGAGACGGGGTTCTCGCCGAAGCCTTCTGGGTCGTCGAGCCCGGCCTTGGGAAGCGGGAAGTAGGCGTTGTACCCCAGGCGAGTCGGGAAGTCGGACTCCGGCTGGGTCAGTTCGATGGTGAAGGTGCGATCGTCGATGACCTTGAGACCTTCCATCTCCTTGACGCCTGGCTCATAGCCCTTAATGGAAGAAAAGAAGCTCTCGTTGAGTTGCTCGTTGGC
The DNA here is from genome assembly GCF_001807295.1 of Corynebacterium sp. HMSC06C06. Taxonomy (NCBI): domain Bacteria; kingdom Bacillati; phylum Actinomycetota; class Actinomycetes; order Mycobacteriales; family Corynebacteriaceae; genus Corynebacterium; species Corynebacterium sp. HMSC06C06. The sequence continues at coordinate 53,506 of NZ_KV788492.1, read as the reverse complement.
CACGGCATAGTTCCAGGTGTCTACGAAGGTTGCGGAAGTAACCGGGGATCCGTCGGAGAACTTCAGGTCCGGCTTGAGGGTGACCTTGTAGGTCTTGTCCCCTTCTTGCTCGATGGACTCGGCCATCTCGTTGTGGACTTTGCCCTCTGCGTCGTAGTAGATAAGGCCGGAGTAAAGCATATCGACCACGCGGCCGCCGCCGTTCTCGTTGGTCATGGCCGGAATGAGTCCCTGCTGCGGCTCGGTGCCGAGCACGGTGACATAGTTGGCGTCGCTAGCCGCATCGCCTGCATCGCTGCCGCAGGCAACAAGACCAAAGGCGAGGGCGCCGGCAGCCAAAACGCCATAAAGCTTTCGCATATATTTCCTCCAGTGGAATATGAGATATAACACTTGGAGAAAAACTAGCATGGTAGATCACTTTTAAAGCAAAAATGACCGGAAATATTCCGGTCATTTATTGAAGCTTAAGTGTTCGCACTACTGGAGCGCGCCAGAGCCCTTCTGGTAGTTGTCGATATCGAGCTGCGGAGTTGGCTGCAGATGCGCGGTTGCCGGATTCTCCACGGTTGGGTTGGAGAGGTCAACATCAGCGTCGTCCGCGGTTTCCACGTAAGGAAGATTGCCATTGAGCACCTCGCGCACGCGTGGCATATCGATGGAGTTGGTCCAGCGGCCAACAAGAATGGTGGCGAGAGCGTTGCCCGCAAAGTTGGTCAGCGCACGAGCCTCAGACATGAAGCGGTCGATACCAACGATGACACCCACGCCGTCGAGAAGCTCAGGGCGGTGGGACTGCAGACCCGCAGCCAGCGTAGCCAGGCCAGCACCGGAGACGCCCGCGGCGCCCTTGGAAGCGATGATCATGAAGACCAGCAGACCGATCTGCTCACCGAGCTGCATTGGCATATTCATGGCGTCAGAGATGAAGATGGACGCCATGGTCAGGTAGATAGCGGTGCCGTCCAGGTTGAAGGAGTAGCCCGTCGGAACGACGATGCCCACGGTTGGCTTGGCGACGCCCAGGTGCTCCATCTTGCGCATGAGGTTCGGCAGAGCAGACTCAGAGGACGAGGTCGCGACGATGAGAAGGAACTCACGCCCCAGGTACTTACACAGCTTCCACATGCTGATGCCACCGAGCAGGCGGGCAATTAGGCCGAGAACACCGAAAACGAAGAGGAAGCAGGTGATATAGAAGGCCAGCATGAGCACTGCCAGAGACTTGACTGCCTCGAAGCCCGTGGCGCCGACGACGCCAGCGATAGCGCCGAATGCACCAATCGGGGCAACCCAGAGGATCATGGTCAAGATCTTGAAGGTGACCTTCTGCAGGTTGGCCACGAAAGCCAGGATCGGCTCACCGGCCTTGCCCATTGACTGAACGGCGAAGCCGAAGAGCAGAGCAACAAAGAGAACCTGGAGGACGGAACCGGAGGTGAACGCCGAGAACAGGGTGTCCGGAACGATGGACTGCACGAAACCGGAAAGGCCGTGAGCGCCTTCCTCGGCCTGCTTGACGTACTTGTCAGCTTCGCCCGCGGTGGCCTGGATGTTTAGGCCCGCGCCTGGCTCGATGAAGTTGCCAACGATGAGGCCGACTGCGAGAGCGAACGTAGACATCGTGATGAAGTAGATGAGGGCAATGCCGCCGGCCTTGCCCACCGAGGCAGCAGCGCGAACGGATCCAATGCCAAGGACAATGGTGCAGAAAATGACCGGAGCGATGATCATCTTGACGAGGCTGACAAACATCGTGCCGACGATCTTCATGTTCGACGCAGAATCAGGCGCGATCAGGCCGAAGGCAATACCTCCGAGAACGGCAATGATAACCGCGATGTAGAGCCAGTGGGTGCGGTCCTTCTTCGGAGCCTTGGACTCCGCAATCTTTGGACCTTGCGGTGAGAGGGTGGACATGGACACTCCCTTCAGGGGGAACTAGAAACCTGCACTGAGAGTTGCTCGACAACTTTGCCCAACAAAGTGCTACGGCTCACTCAGCATTCTTAATGTAGGCGATATTAAACCGCACCTATTGGGGTCTAGAAATTGGCCCTGCGCTGGGGGTATACGAAAAATAACCCCGGGCCATAACCGGGGTTAATAGCCAGTCCCCCAAGTCCGGAAAAATGGGAGAATCGGACTTTTCAGAATGGGGGTAAGCAGGAGCGCTGTCTACCCCTTGCCCCTGCCTAGTACAGGGCGCTGGCGAGTTGGGTGCGCGCCTTAAGTACACGCGGGTCCGAAGACTCGAAGAGTCCAAACAGCTCCAGCAGACGGTCCTTGAGTGTTTGCTTCTCGTCACCCGCGGTACGTTTCATACCCTCAATCAGGCGGTCAAACGCCTTTTCGGGAGTGCCGGCGACTACCTCGGCGTCGGCTGCATCGAGCTGCTTGGCGACGTCCTGCGGTTCCGCGTCCGCTGCCGCCACTGGATCCTCACTGCGATTGGCAGGGTCGAGGCGCTTGAGCAGCACCGTGGTGTTGCGCGCCTGTTTGATCTCCACGTTGTCGGGTTCAGAAGCCAGGATTTCGTCATACTGTGCGATAGCGGCGTCGAAGTCGCCGCGATTCATGGCTTCCTCAGCGACGTGCAGGCGGGAATCCGGCGCCTCAGATTCCTCTTGTGCTTCCCCACCGCTTAAGCCGCGCAGCTGCGGACCGAGTTTCTCAACGAGGGTCCCAGTCCACTGCTCAAGGGCATCCTTGGGCTGAGCTCCCTCAAAGTTGGTGACGGGCTGGCCTGCAGCGATGGCGACGGTGGTCGGCAGGTTCTGGACACCGAAGACCTGAGCCACCTGGGGCACCACGTCGGCGTTGATGTAGCCGACGATGAAGCTTAAGTTACCGGCCTCCGCCAGGGACTTGAGATCAGCTTTGAGCTGCTCGGAAGCAGGTGAGCGCGGGGAACCGATGAGTGCAATGACAGGCACCTCAGCGGAGCGGCGGATTAATTCTGCTTCGAAGTTCTCCTCGGTGACCTCGAAGAAAGCCGCGATGCCTGCGGGGGCATCGTTAGGCGCTTCTGCCTTCTTCTTCAAGGCGCCCAGGTCGAGGGCACCGCCTACGTAAGGTCCGGTCACTTCTTTTCCTCCAGACGACGATTAACAGAGTCTACTTTTTGTGTGAGCTGCCCGGTCACGCCTTCGCGGATATCGGCCTTGATGACCAAGGACGTACGGGGAGAAACCTGGCGCACGGCGTCGGTTGCCTCCTTGATGACCGCGAAGACCTCGTCCCATTCTCCCTCCACGAGGGTGAACATGGCATTTGTTTCATTGGGGAGCCCGGAAGCGCGAACGACGCGCACTGCCTCGGCTACGGCCGCGGACATCTCTGCGGTTTCATCGCCAACGACGGTTGGCGCTACAGAAAATGCAACAATCATGCCCGCTATCCTACCTACGCTCCCAACAGTGCCGGTGCCAGTGCCTACGGTCCTCTTCCCTACCACCGGTATCGCGAGGCCAGGCCACGATATGAGCCACGCGTGGCGGGATGTTTTGATTACATCCCGGACAGATATAAAACTTCGTGGCGGCGGCGCTGCCAATGTGGCGCATAATGAAAGGTTCGCCGTGGGTCCATTTAGGGCCCTCGACTGTCTGGGAACCGAAGAAGGTGGATCCGTCCTTAGGAAGAGGACGCAGTTCAGGGCGATTACGGCGGTTGCGACGTGGCACTAGAACAACCGCAGTTCGTTCGATTCAATCCCGCGGAGGTCCTGGTAGTCCAGGATGACACAGCGGATACCGCGGTCTTCGGCGAGTGTGCGCGCCTGCGGCTTAATCTCTTGGGCGGCGAACACGCCCTGCACAGGAGCAAGAAGTTCATCGCGGTTGAGCAACTCAAGGTAGCGGGTGAGCTGTTCGACGCCGTCGATACCGCCGCGCCGCTTGACCTCGACGGCCACGAACTTGTTGTCTTGGTCCTTGGCCATGATGTCTACTGGGCCAATCGCGGTGGGATATTCGCGACGGACCAGCGAATAATTCTCACCGAGTGTGTCGATGTGCTCAGCAAGGAGCTCCTGCAGGTGAGCCTCGACTCCGTCTTTGACCAAGCCGGGGTCTTCGCCCAGCTCCACGGAGATGTCCTGATGAATCTCTGCGATTGTTATGCGCAGCTGCTCACCTTTGGGGTTTTCTACGAGCCACAGTTGCTCGCCGGTGTCCTCGCCGTCAATGTCGGTGATAGCGGACTCTTCGAGCGTGCAGGGTGGGGTCATCCAGTTGAGCGGCTTGTAGGCGCGGTCGTCGGCATGAATGGACACGGAGCCATCGGCCTTAACTAGCACAAGGCGGTCCGCCATGGGCAGGTGAGCATCCAAGCGGCCAACATAATCTACTGAGCAACGGGCGATGACTAAACGCATGCCCTCTACCCTATAGGTTGGCTATTGTTCTTTAGCAAAGCGGGTCGCCCGCTGCCGAAGCTGGCGGTAATCCAGCCTCTCCTGACGCTTCGATGGGGCAGCCTCAATCCAAGCCGTAAGCCCCATGATGCCGTGCGAATCCGAGGCGATCTCATACTCCTGCCCGCCAAAGGAGAAATGCAGCACTGATTGCCCCTCAGACATGAAAGCAGCCTCGTCATCGTCCAATGGGCGCGTGCCAATTAGTTCGACGTCGAGGCGATTAAAGCGCAGGTCTGCTTGCAGTGAAACGGAGCGAAGCTTGAAGTATTCAACGTACTCGCCGTTGTAGCGCATCACACCATGGCGCCAAGTGTGGGAATCCTTAGCCGGCAAGGAACGCAGCAGTACTGAGGTCCCGCGCTCACGCAGCATAAAGAAACGGCGTGCGGCGAGGAACAAACAGGCCAACACAATGAGCCCCAACGCAAGAAGGAACAAACCAATTACTGATGAATTCATATTCAGGTGCTCCTTACTGCTAGGCAACCGTAGCTGATGAATGAATTCTAGCGCTTTAGTTGCACCAAATGCCACTAATCGAGCTAATGAATGGCGAGATCGAAAAAGCGCTCCATCTCCTCGTGTGGAGGAAATGGAGCGCTTCGAGAGCGGAAGGGCTTTGCTGCCCGTTACTCTCCTAGCCCTTGTTGGCGCGGCGCACAGCACGCTGTGCGGCTGCACCGCGGTTGTGGACGAGAGCTTCGTCAGACTTCTGGTCTTCGGAAGCCTGTGCCTCATCAACTTCGGTGGACCAGGTGGCCCAGTTGGCGAGGACAGTGATCTTGTCCCTGGACACGGAGAGGAAGCCACCCTGGACCGCGGCGACGAGGCGCTCGCCGTCCACTGGGTGGATGGTCACGACGCCGTTCTCGGCCAGCTGGCCGACCAATGGCTCGTGACCAGGAAGCACGCCGATCTCACCCTCGGTGGTCTCAGCCGTAACCAGCGTGGCCTGTCCAGACCACAGCATGCGCTCGACGGATACCAATTCAGCGGTGATGTCAGCCATGTGCCACTCCCTACTTCTCGGTGAGCTTCTTGTACGCAGCCTCGACGTCGTCCAAGCCACCCAGGCCGTTGAAGGCCTGCTCTGGGTAGTGATCGAACTCGCCGTTGCAGATGCGCTCGAAAGCGTCGATGGTCTCGGTCAGCGGGACGTAGGAGCCTGGCAGGCCGGTGAACTTCTCTGCGACGAAGAAGTTCTGGCCCAGGAAGCGCTCGATACGACGGGCACGCTGAACGGTGACCTTGTCCTCCTCAGACAGCTCGTCCATACCAAGGATGGCGATGATGTCCTGGAGTTCCTTGTTCTTCTGCAGGATGTGAATAACACGCTGTGCAACTTCGTAGTGGTGCTCGCCCACGATGGACGGCTCCAGAATACGAGAGGTAGAAGTCAGCGGGTTCACAGCCGGGTAAATACCCTTGGAAGCAATACCACGGTCCAACTCGGTGGTTGCATCGAGGTGGGCGAAGGTGGTGGCCGGAGCCGGGTCGGTGTAGTCATCCGCAGGAACGTAAACGGCCTGCAGAGAGGTAATCGACTTGCCCTTCGTGGAGGTAATGCGCTCCTGCAGGACACCCATCTCGTCAGCCAGGGTTGGCTGGTAGCCAACGGCGGAAGGCATACGGCCCAGCAGGGTCGAAACCTCAGAACCTGCCTGGGTGAAACGGAAGATGTTGTCGATGAACAGCAGCACGTCCTGGTTCTGCACATCGCGGAAGTACTCCGCCATGGTCAGGCCGGACAGAGCCACGCGCATACGGACTCCTGGCGGCTCATCCATCTGGCCGAACACGAGGGCGGTGTCCTGGAGAACGCCCATCTCTTCCATTTCGAGGAAGAGGTCGGTGCCCTCACGGGTACGCTCGCCGACGCCGGCGAAGACGGAAGTACCGGAGAACTCGCGTGCGATACGAGTAATCATCTCCTGGATAAGAACGGTCTTACCAACACCTGCACCGCCGAAGAGACCGATCTTGCCGCCCTTCACGTACGGGGTCAGGAGGTCGATAACCTTAATACCGGTCTCCAGGATCTCGGTCTTGCCCTCGAGCTGGTCGAATGCTGGCGGCTCACGGTGGATGCCCCACTGCTCGCCGTCGCGACCCAGACCAGGCTGGTCGAGGCAGTCGCCCAGTGCGTTGAAGACGTGGCCCTTGACCACATCGCCGACTGGAACGGAGATTGGCTTGCCAGTATCGGTCACGGTAGCGCCGCGGACGAGGCCGTCGGTCGGTGCCATGGAAACGGTACGGACGAGGTTGTCACCGAGGTGCTGAGCGACCTCGAGGGTGACGGTCTTTGCAACAGCCTCGAGAGTAATCTCGACGGTCAGTGCGTTGTACAGTGCCGGCAGTCCGCCACGCGGGAACTCCACGTCGACGACCGGACCGATGACGCGCACCACACGGCCGGCAACAGCCGACGACTGTGTGTTCTGCTCTTGCAGAGCTGAAGTCATAATCTAGTCACTTTCTGCGCTTTCGGCGAGCGCACCAGCGCCACCGACGATCTCTGTAATTTCCTGGGTAATCTGTGCCTGACGAGCCTGGTTGGCCACGCGCGAGAGGTTCTTGACCAGCTCGGTAGCGTTGTCAGTAGCAGACTTCATTGCGGTACGGCGAGCGGCGGACTCGGAAGCGGAAGCCTCCAAGAACATCGCGAAGAGGATGCGAGAGACATACTGCGGGAGCAGACTCTCCATCAACGTGTCCGCATCCGGCTCGAACTCGTAATCAGGGGTGACCTGATCAGCGGGCTCGGCGTCGGAAAGCGCGGACTCGCCGAGGTGGAATTCCTCGTCCTCGATGACCGGAACCACTGGCAGCAACTGCTGGGCACGCGCGGTCTGAATCAGCATGGACTCAAACTCGGTATACACAACGTGGACCTGGTCGAAGCCACGGATGGACTCGCCCTCGGTGTTGATGCCTTCGCGGTACTTAGCGGTCCCCTTCGAACCTGCAATGAATCCGTCAATCATGTGACGACGGACATCGTGGGTGGTTTCCCAGGACGGATCCTGGGAGAAACCAGCCCAGCTGCCTGCAACGTCAGCTTCACGGAACTTGTAGAAGCCAACGCCTTTATTACCCGTGACGTAGCGGACGGTCTCGTAGCCCTGCTTCTTGAGCAGTGCTTCGAGCTCGGCTGCCTTCTTGAAGATGTTGTTATTGTAGCCACCGCACATGCCGCGGTCAGAAGAGACCACGAGAATAGCGGCGACCTTGCCATCTTCACGTTCACGAAGCATGGGGTGATCCAGCGAGCTGGCCGCTGCGAGCCTGTTCATAACATTCGCAAGCTCGTGTGCGTAAGGCAGTGATGCCTCAACCCTTGCCTGTGCCTTGGTAATGCGCGAGGTAGCAATGAGCTCCTGTGCCTTGGTGATCTTCTTGGTGGAATTAACGGACCTGATGCGGTCACGCAGTTCACGAAGATTAGCCATGGTGTTCGCTCCTCCCTTCTTTTATCTAGACGGTTGATTCTTAGAGCTGTGCGGACTCTAGTTAGCCGTCTTGTGGGAGACGTTGAGCTCGGTCTTCTTCACCTCAGCCGCGTCGAGCGGCTCAACCGGTGCCTCGGAGCCAATGTTGTGGCCCTCGGAGGTACGGAAGGTTGGGGTGAATTCCTTTGCAGCCCTAACGAGCGCATCCTTGGACTCGTCGGACAGAGCCTGGCCACCAGCGATCTGCTCGAACACCTGTGGGGCGTTGGAGTGCAGGTACTCGTGAACTTCAGCTTCGAAGCGACGTACATCCTCGACGGGAACGACGTCGAAGATGCCCTGGTCTGCCAAGTAGATGGAAACCATCTGGAACTCGACAGGCTGCGGGGAGGACTCTGCCTGCTTGAGCAGCTCGACCAGACGCTCACCGCGCTCGAGCTGTGCCTTGGAGGCCGGGTCGAGGTCGGAAGCGAAGGCAGCGAATGCCTGCAGGTCACGGTAAGCAGCAAGCTCAAGACGCAGGTTACCGGCGACCTTCTTCATACCCTTGGTCTGCGCAGCGCCACCAACACGGGAGACGGACACACCGACGTTAATTGCCGGACGGACGCCCTGGTTGAACAGGTCGGACTCCAGGAAGACCTGGCCGTCGGTAATGGAAATAACGTTGGTCGGGATGAAGGCAGAAACGTCGTTCGCCTTGGTCTCGATGATCGGCAGTGCGGTCATGGAACCTGCGCCCATGTCGTCGGAGAGCTTTGCAGCACGCTCCAGCAGACGGGAGTGGAGGTAGAAAACGTCGCCCGGGTATGCCTCGCGGCCCGGCGGACGGCGCAGCAGAAGGGAAATCGCACGGTAGGCCTCAGCCTGCTTGGTGAGATCATCGTAAATAACCAGGACGTGGTTGCCCTGGTACATCCAGTGCTGACCCAGGGCCGCACCGGAGAACGGGGCGAGCCACTTGAAGCCGGCAGCGTCGGAAGCCGGAGCAGCCACGATGGTGGTGTACTCCAGTGCGCCGTGCTGCTCCAGGGTGTGGCGGACTCCAGCAATGGTGGAGCCCTTCTGGCCGATAGCGACGTAGATACAACGTACCTGCTTGTCCTTGTCGCCAGACTCCCAGTTAGCCTTCTGGTTCAGGATGGTGTCGATGCAGACTGCGGTCTTACCAGTCTTACGGTCACCAATGACCAACTGACGCTGACCACGACCAATCGGGGTCATTGCGTCAATAGCCTTGATGCCGGTCTGCATCGGCTCTTCAACCGGCTGACGCTGCAGCACGGACGGTGCCTGCAGCTCGAGGACGCGGTCCTCTTCAGCGGCGATTGGGCCCAGGCCGTCGATCGGCTGGCCCAGTGGGTTGATAACGCGGCCGAGGAATTCCTCGCCCACGGGGATGGAAAGGACTTCGCCAGTCCTCTTGACCTCGTCGCCCTCGGTGAGGGACTCGAAGTTGCCCAGGACAACGACACCGATGGAGTTGGTGTCGAGGTTCTGTGCGACGCCGATAACGCCGCCTGGGAACTCGAGCAGCTCATTCGCCATAACGGATGGCAGGCCCGAAACCTGCGCAATACCGTCAGCTGCCGAAATGACCACGCCGACCTCCTCACGGGAGGCCTCCGCGGAGTAGCTCGAGGTGTAGTTCGCAATCGCGCTACGAATCTCATCGGAGGAGATCGTCAGCTCCGCCATGTTCTTCCTGCTCTCGGTAGTATCTTCCAGCAATTACTTAATCATTTCTGTCGTTTCGGCTAAGCCATCTTGGCACGCAGGCGGGCAATCTTGCCTGCCGTGGAACCGTCGATAACTTCATCGCCGACGCGGATGGCCATACCACCGAGGAGGCTGGTGTCAACCTCAGAGTGAATGGACATCGCACGACCATAAATTTTGCCCAGCTTCTCAGCGAGTGCTGCACGCTGGCTATCATTCAGCTCACCCGCGGTGGTGACGCGTGCAATGGTGCGACCCTGCAGCTGCGCTGCGTAGTCGGCCAGAGCGGCGACATCATCGATGGGGTTCTGCTCAGGGCGGCCGATGGCCTGGAGCGCAAGCGCCTCAGTGAACATCGTTACCTTGCCGTAGAGCACGCTTGCCAGCAATCCGCGCTTACGTGCGGACGTAGCAGTTCGATCGGAAAGCAACTGGGTCAGCTCTGCCTCGTTCTTCAGGATGCTGGACAGACGGAAAAGCTCGTCTTCCACCTGGCCCAACTGGCCCTGAGCCTCAGCACCACGCAAGAGTGCGCGGCGACCAAGGGATACGAGACCCTTGACCAAGTCACGAGTGGAGGACCACTGCTCGGCTGCAGCTGCGTCGATGACCTGAGCGGCGATCGGAGCAATCTTGGAGCCAAAAAGGTTCTGCACCAGAGACTTGCGGGTGTCGGCCGGAACGGCGGCGTCGGTTAGCGCAACGCGCAGTTCGCGGTCTGCATCAAGGACATCGACGACCTCGAAGAGGTCGAGACCTGCCTGTGCAGCGCTCGCAACAGCGTTGTCCGAAGCCAGAAACTGATCCAGCTGGGATTCAACGCTCGCGAGAGCTTCGCGGCTAGCTGCCTTCATAGTTGCCTACTTTCCGGCCGGTGCCACAGAATCGAGCTCGGACAGGAAGGTGTCAATCGTGGAGGACTGCTTGGTAGCGGACGAAAGCTCGCCGCCGAGCAGCTTCTCAGCCAAGTTGATGGAGTTCTGTCCGATTTCGGAACGCAGCTCGGAGATGACCTGTGCACGGGAAGCCTGCAGCTGCTTCTCGCCAGAAGCGACAATGCGGCGGGATTCTTCCTCGGCCTGGGTCTTAGCCTCAGCCTCGATCTGCTTGCCGCGCTCGCGCGCCTGCTCACGGATCTCTGCAGCTTCTGCACGTGCGTCAGCAAGCTGTGCGTTGTACTTCTCGAGAGCAGCCTTAGCTTCAGCCTGCTGAGCCTCAGCACGCTTCATGCCACCCTCGATTCGGTCCTCGCGCTCCTGGAGCATCTTGTTGTATGCCGGAAGAACGAACTTCCAGAACAGCCACAAGATGACAACGAAACAGATCAAAGACCAGAAAATGTCATAGTTCTTGGGCAGAAGGACGGAGAAGCTGCCGGAACCCGGGTTCTCCTCCCCCGCCGCAAGCGTATAAAAGACGTTGTTCATGTGGTCTCCAGTCTTAAAAGGTTGGTTTAGGAAAACGCGAACTTTTTAGAACAGGAAGCCTGCAACGAGGCCGATAAGTGCAAGAGCCTCGGTGAAGGCGATACCAAGGAACATGGTGGTACGCAGCTGGCCGGCCATTTCAGGCTGGCGAGCCATAGCCTCAACGGTCTTACCGGCAACGATGCCGATACCGATACCAGGGCCGATTGCGGCGAGGCCGTAGCCAACAGCCTTCAAGCTGTCGAGGTTAGCGGCAGCATCCTGTGCAAGAATGATTTCGTTCATGGTGAAAGTCGTTCCCTTTCGTATGTCCTGCCCGCATTCTCACGGACAGGGAGATAGTTTCTGTGAAGTTGAGATTTTTCTCGGTCGCGCTCGTCGACCTCGTCCTTAGTGCGAATCCGCGTGGAGGGACAGTTCGATGTACACCGCCGTCAGAAGGGCGAAGATGTAGGCCTGCAGGAAGATGACCAAGAGCTCGAACAAGCTGAATGCAAGTCCCAGAACAATGGTCAAACCAGACAGTGCCGTCCAACCGTTCAGCTGCCAGAAGAAGAAGTTCGAAGCAGAGAACAGGAGGACCAGAATGATGTGTCCAGCCAAGAAGTTCGCCATGAGACGAATGGCGAGGGTAACTGGTCGCAGAATGAAGGTCGAGAAGAACTCGATCGGCACAACGAGCAAGTGCAGGACCGGCGGAAGGTTAGGAATAACCACCGAGGACTTAACAAACTTGCCGAAACCGTAGCGCTTTGCACCGGCGTAAATCATTGCGATGTACGAAACCGCTGCAAGAACGATAGGCATACCGATACGACCATTCGGCGAGACGTTAAGTCCCGGGATGATGGTCGGTACGTTCATAAACAGGACTGCGAAGAAGATCGTCGCGATAACCGGGAGGAATCGCTTCGCCTCCTTCTTACCCAAGATGTCTTCGGCGATGTAGATGCGGACAAAATCGACCGCATGCTCGCCGACATTCTGCAGACCCTTTGGAACCAACTTGGGGTTCTTAAAGGCCAACATGAAAAGAACCACCAATACCAGCGTCATCAAGATGCGCACCAGCATTAGGCGATCAAGCGCGAACCATCCGTCGGCAAAGTCACCGAAGAACAGATGGTCAGCATCTACTTGCCCCGGGAAGAATTCTTCACCCAGATCAGGCGCGTGGAAGTGCCCTTTCATGGCCAATGTTGTAACGCTCAGCGTTCTCTCCCGTGTTAGGGCCGCCGCAATTGGATATTGCGGACGGTGCGATGGACGTCTCAAGCTCTCTGTCACGACTTCGGACTCCGTCGCACATCTTCGAAGAAGTGACAGGGATTGACCGCGCGGGAGCCGAAATTTCAATGACCTCGCAGCTAGCAAGGAAAATATTTCGGTTCCGCGGTAACCCGCACGAAATAATATCAGTTCAGCGCGTTTGAGACGTGTAGCAGGGTGGAGCCGAAATGACGCCACCCCGCCCTGCTTCGCTATTTCCCACTTTTAAGGCTTATGACTAGGCAAAAGACCTTTTATGGCCTTTGTCACACACAGGGAATATGCACCACCCCGGGGGTGGAATTTACACACTTTTCACACGTTCCCCCAAGGAAGGTACCTGCCCCACATTCGGGTTATATGGCGCAAAACATAAGCCACCCCGGGCAAGCAGACAACGAATGTCCACCCACCACGGGGTACAGGCCGATAAGTTCGGCAAAAATGGGTTAGCGCGAGAATTTAATGCACGTAAGATACGCGGGCACTGACTACGCCCCATGCCTCTGTGCCGAGAGTCGCCAAGAGCGCCAGGACTACGGTCACGAACATGGCCATCTTGTCGTAAAACTCAAGGTCGCGAATCACGGCCAAGATGATAATGAGGACCAAGATCTTCACCAGCCAGCTGCCCATCACCACGATGATGGTATTGGTCGGCGAAGTCTTGGATGCAGCGAGCACAGACACCACAGTCAACAGTACGAAGCCGCCGCCGATGCCGGCGCCAATTACGACGCCCCAAATGCCGGGTAGTCCGCGCATACCTCCCCAGACAGCCAGGGACAAGATAGTTATCGCTACCAGTGCCATCGAGCCGAAGTTTAAGGCACGCTTGAGCGGCAAAACTGGATCATCAAAGTCTTCAACCTTGTTAATCGGCGCATCGTTCGCGGCGTTGTTAGTCATAGGCAAAAAGCCTACATCACGCCCGCGTCTATGAAGGATCCGTATGGGCTACTACTGTGGCGCCAGGCTTGGCGCGTCCGAGCTTGCCCTGGCGAAGTGGGATGAGCGTGACGCCGAAGGCAAAGAGCAAAGCCAGCACCGTAATAGTCGTTGCGAGAACCGGCGGGACTATGGAAAAAGACACCGCCCCAAAAGCTACAGCGGATACCCACAAATAGAGGACGAGTACGGTTCGGCGGTGAGTATGACCCAAGGACAAGAGGCGGTGGTGGATGTGCGCTTTGTCCGCAGAGAAAGGCGAACGCCCCTGTGAGAGGCGGCGAATAACCGCCCAGACAAGGTCCAGGACTGGAATAAATACAGCAGCGGCCACGACGATGAACGGCGAAGCGAGAGCCACCATGTCGACAGTACCGTACAAGGACATATTGATCTTGCCCGAGGCAGACGTCGAAGCCGCCGCCAGCAGCAGGCCAATGAGCATCGATCCACTGTCCCCCATGAAGATACGAGAAGGCTCAAAGTTGTGGGGCAGGAATCCGGCACATATACCCACCAGCGCTGCCGCGATGATTGCGGGCGGATATGCGGAGACCGCACCACCTTGATCATGCAAGACGGTCAGGGAGAAGACCAGGATCGCGGCGCCTGCAATAAGGCCTAGGCCGGCGGCGAGACCGTCAAGCCCATCCACGAAGTTCATAGCGTTAATCAGCAGTACCGTAAAGAACGTAGTCAAGAGTGTGCCCTGGATTTGATCAAGAAGAACCGTAGTTCCATCCCCCAGCGGAATGAAGAGCAACGTCCACGTCAGGCCGAGGCCGCTCATGATTCCAGCGGCCAGTAATTGGCCCACTAGTTTGACTACCGCACTGAGCTCAACAAGATCGTCGATGACGCCCACAAGCACTATGGCCAGCGCCGCCCATAAGACCGCGTTCATCTCTGGGGTAACGGGCATAAAGCCGCGAGTCAAGGCTGGAAACTGGCCCGCAATGAATACCGCGGCCGCAAACCCGGTAAACATCGCCACGCCGCCCATCTGCGGGGTGGGTTGAGAATGCGAATCTCGCAAGCGAATTTCTGCCACTCGGCCAGTGCGCACCAAAAAGCTCCGAACTAAACCAGTGGCAAGATAGGTAAAGGTCGCTGCGACGAGAATAACGAGGGCTATCTCGCGCAGCGGTACTCCAGTTCCGCCCACACACTCTCCTTTTCGCTCGGGTTCTTGTCTTTGCTACTGCGCCTCAGCGCCTAGGCACTACTACGCCTCGGCGCCTAGGCGCCAGGACGGGTACGCAGAGACTCTGCGGTCACACCAATAACCGCAGCGATTTCCTCCGCGGACAGCGCACCCTCGCGCAGCAGGTACGGACGCTCCCCGGAGAGGTCGATGATGGTGGAAGGCTTGCCAATTGCGGTCTCGCCGCCATCGAGGTAAACGGTCACGGCTTTACCCAGCTGCTGCTTTGCCTCAAGCGCGGTGGTCGGCGGGGTCTGGCCGGAAATGTTTGCAGAAGACACAGCCATGGGGCCTACCTCGCGCAACAGTTCAATCGCGATCGGGTGCAGCGGCATGCGCAGCATCACGGTGCCGCGGGTATCGCCGAGGTTCCAGGGCAGAGACGGAGCCTGTGGCACCACGATGGACAGGCCGCCCGGCCAGAAAGCCTCGACCAAGGTACGTGCGGTATCGGTATAGCTGGCAACCAGGCCGCGAATTGTGTCCCACGATCCCACTAATACTGGGACCGGCATGTCAGGACCGCGATGTTTGGTGGCCAGCAGGCTTGCCACGGCGTCGTTGTCAAACGCATCGCAGCCCAGGCCGTAAAGAGTGTCAGTTGGCATCACAACCAGACGGCCCGACTTCGCAGCCTTTACTGCGAGTGCCATTCCCTCTTCGCGCTCTGCTTGGTCGGCGCAGTTATAAATCTTTCCCTGCATGCTTTCCTCACTTCATGTTTACAGACCAACCTACTGTACTCCTGCGGAGTAGGCGCTTACACTTTTGCGCGCCGTAACGAAACGGGCGGTCTTTGTCAGATCCCGCAGCACGGCAATATCAGTGAACCGTCCATCAGCGTGGAGCACAGCCTGCACTGCAGCGCTGGTGGCGTCGTCGTGCTCGATGCCCACTCGGCCGCCGGGCTTGAGCAGCTCCGCGATGCGCGGGACGAGGCGGTTGATTATAGCCATACCGTCTTCCCCACCAAAGACTGCCATGTGTGGATCGTGGTAGACCTCGGGTTCGAGATCTAGGGTTTCCGGCACATAGGGCGGATTGGTGAGCACGAGGTCGACGCTGCCGTCGAGCTTGCGCAAGGTCGCAGGCGCAGTCGCGTCGCCCTGGACAAGCCTCAGCCCCTCGCCGGCCACGCGGGAGAGGTTGCGCTGCGCATAGGAAAACGCCTCATCGGAGAGCTCGACCGCGTACACCTCGGCTTCCGGCATTTCGTGCTTGACGTAGCCGGCCAGCGCGCCGCTACCGGTACACAGGTCGACGACACGCGGAGGCGACGCGGTAACTGTAAGAGCTGTGTGCTTAGCGACGTCGCGAAGCATGCGCACTCCCCAATCCGCCAGGACTTCAGTCTCGGGGCGCGGGATGAACACGCCTGGTCCGACCTCGAGCTCAAGCGGGCCAAACCACGCAGTACCGAGGATGTGTTGCAGCGGCTCGCGGGCAGCACGGCGCGCCACCCAGCCCTCATACGCGATGTCGAAGCCCGGGATGGGAGCTGCGTCAAGGTCGATGTCCATGTGCCCGCAGCCGATGAGCTCGGCGGCCAACAAACGGGCATCCCACTCGGGACTGGGAACTCCAGATGCACGAAAGCGCTCCGCGGCGTCGCGAAGCGCTTCTGCGTAGGTGTGAAAAGCCACCTTTAGCCTTCCGCCTCCAAGCGCTCAGCTCGCTCTTGGGCCTGCAGGGCGGTGATGAGATCCTGCATGTCACCGTTGAGCACGGCATCCAGGTTATTGGCCTTGTAACCAATGCGGTGATCGGTAATGCGGTTCTCCGGCCAGTTGTAGGTGCGGATGCGCTCCGAGCGGTCCAGGGTACGGACCTGGGAAGCACGCTGCTCGCCGGCCTCGGCCTCGCGAGCTTCGCGCTCAATCTGATCCAGGCGGGCCTGCAGCACCTGCAGTGCACGGGCCTTGTTCTGAATCTGGGAACGCTCCTTCTGACAGGTCACCACCAAGCCGGTGGGAAGGTGCGTGATACGCACTGCGGAGTCAGTGGTGTTAACGCCCTGGCCGCCCTTACCGGAGGAACGGTAAACGTCGACGCGCAGGTCCTTCTCGTCGATGTTGACGGACTCTACCTCGTCCGGCTCTGGGTACACCAGCACGCCAGCGGCGGAGGTTTGGATGCGCCCCTGGGACTCGGTGACCGGGACGCGCTGCACGCGGTGCACGCCACCCTCGAACTTGAATACGGACCAAGCACCGTCGCGGGACGGGGTCTTGGACTTGAAGGAGATGGACATGTCCTTCACGCCGCCGAGGTCGGACTCGTTGAGTCCCAAGACTTCCCACTGGAATCCAGCCTTGTCGGCGAAGCGCTCGTACATACGGGCCAAGTCGCCTGCGAAAAGGGCTGCCTCTTCGCCACCGGCACCGGCCTTGATCTCCATGATGATGTCCTCGGAGTCGTGCTCATCGCGCGGCGCGAGCAGGTCGGCGAGCTTTTCTTCGAGCTCGACTACCAGCGGCTCAAGGCGATCGACCTCGTCCTGGAAGTCATGGTCCTCGTATGCCATTTCCTTGGCGTCCTCGAGGTCCTGACGTGCCTGGACCAGGTCGTTGTTGACGGCAACGATAGGACGCAGCTCCGCGTAGCGCTTGGAAAGCTTGCGGAAGAGCTTCTGATCGCCGGCGACCTCTGGGTCGCCCATCTGCATTTCGATGCCCTGGTACTCGGAGACGATGTCGTCAACGAGTGAAACTTG
The DNA here is from genome assembly GCF_001807295.1 of Corynebacterium sp. HMSC06C06. Taxonomy (NCBI): domain Bacteria; kingdom Bacillati; phylum Actinomycetota; class Actinomycetes; order Mycobacteriales; family Corynebacteriaceae; genus Corynebacterium; species Corynebacterium sp. HMSC06C06. The sequence continues at coordinate 36,354 of NZ_KV788492.1, read as the reverse complement.
GCTTGCCATTAGATGTAATCCTCAGCTTCCTTGTCAGCAACCATCGGTGCAGAGCTTGCCACCTGCATGAGGAACTCGCCGTTGGAGCGGGTCTTCTTGAGCTGCTTGATGAGCAAGTCGATCGCGGCGAAGGAGTCTAGGCCGGACAGGATGCGGCGCAGCTTGGTCATGATGCGCGCCTCTTCCGGAACGAGCAGCAGCTCGTCCTTACGGGTGCCAGACGGGTTAACGTCGACAGCCGGGAAGATGCGGCGCTCAGAGATAGCGCGGTCGAGCTTGAGCTCGGCGTTGCCGGTGCCCTTAAACTCCTCGAAGATGACGGTGTCTCCGGTGGAGCCGGTCTCGACCATTGCGGTAGCGATGATAGTCAGGGAGCCGCCGTCTTCGATGTTGCGGGCAGCACCGAGGAAACGCTTCGGCGGGTAAAGGGCGTTGGAGTCCACACCGCCGGAGAGGATGCGGCCGGAAGCCGGCGAGGAGTTGTTGTATGCACGGCCCAGGCGGGTGATGGAGTCGAGCAGGACGACGACGTCCTTGCCCTGCTCCACGAGACGCTTTGCGCGCTCGATGGCGAGCTCGGCCACGGAGGTGTGCTCTGATGGCGGGCGGTCGAAGGTGGAGGCAATGACCTCGCCCTTGACGCTGCGCTGCATGTCGGTGACCTCTTCTGGGCGCTCGTCGACGAGGACGACCATGAGGTAGCACTCTGGGTTATTTGCGGAGATCGCGTTGGCGATGTTCTGCAGGATGGTGGTCTTACCGGCCTTAGGCGGGGAGACGATGAGCGCGCGCTGGCCCTTACCGATCGGCATGATGAGGTCGATGACGCGGGTGGTCAGGATCTTCGGATCGGTCTCCAGACGCAGGCGCTGGTTCGGGTACAGCGGGGTCAGCTTGGAGAAGTGCGGGCGGTTCTGCGCGGTCGAAGGATCCGCACCGTTAACCGTGTCAACCTGCACCAACTGGTTGTACTTACGGCGGTTGCGGCCATTGCCGTGGGTGTGCGTTGGGCCGGAGACCTTGACCTTACCGGTCAGGGCGTCGCCAGAGCGCAGGCCCAGGCGGCGAACGAGGTTGTTGTTCACGAAGACGTCGGAGCTTGCCGCGCGGTAACCGGTGGTGCGCAGGAAAGCTACGTTGTTGTCCACGACCTCGAGGATGCCGCCGACTGCCTGCACCTCATCACCCTCACGGATCTGCAGGTCATTGCCGCCGCCGTTATTGTCGTTGCCGCCACGGTTGCGGCGGTTACGACGGTTGCGGCGGTTACGACGTCCGCCGTTGTTGTCATCGTCATCATCGGTGTTGCGACGATTGTTGCGACCACCACGGTCATTGCGGTCATTGCGCTCGTTGCGATCGCCACGGTCGCCACGGTCGCCGCGGTCGTTGTTCTCGCGCTTGTCTTCGTTGCCCTGCTGCTCGCTGGAGGAATCTTGGGAACCCTCGTTCGCAGCGCCATTGCCAGCATCGTTGTCAGACTTGGTGTTCTCGGCGTTCTCGCGCTCTTGGCGGCGAGCACGGTTACGGCGGGCACGACGGGCCTGGGAACGGGACTCATAGCGCTGCTCGTCGCCCTTCTGCTCGCCTTTCTGCTCGCCCTTGTTCTCGTTCTGAGCCTCGGCGGCAGCGGCGTTTGCGGCGTTTGCGAAGTTCGCGGAATTGTCGTTGTCCGCGTGGTCGTGCGCTGCATGGTCGTGTGCAGCACCAGCCTTGCGGGTAGCCTTACGAACCCGGCGCGGGTTTGCGCCAGCGTTCTTCGATTCAGCTGCATCAGCTGCAGATTCCTGCTTCGCCGCGGCGTCGGCAGGCGCAGCGTCCGCTACGGGCTTTGCGGCCTTGGCAGCTTTGGCGGCCTTGGCTGGAACCTGGCCGGTGGTCAGTGCAGTGATGAGGTCCCCCTTGCGCAATCCAGAGACACCTCGAAGGCCGCGCTCGGCAGCAAGCTTGCGCAGTTCCGGCAGCTTCAGGGATGCGTAATCCTGTGCTGCGGCTTTGTCCGTATTGCTCACGGAAATCCTTTCGTCGCTTCACCAGCATTGATTTGCGTAGCCTGAAATGTGGCCTACGCGCTGGAAGCCAATTTGTATTTTTATGGTGCACGCCGCCACGAGCGAAGCAAGTTCCGAAGTAACGAATTATTCGGGTTAACTGCGCGGGCGGTGAAATATCTAGGCCTCTCCCCTGGGAAAAGGAATGCCACGGAGGAGAATTAGTAGAAGGCGACTGCGAGCGAGAAAGTAACACGAGGTTGCATCCTCGGAATACTCGGTTGCGCGGCGACTCGGAAACACTTGTCAAGCCAATCCGCACCAGTCGCTGTCAACTATAACGCATTGTACGCGCAAGCTGGAAGTGACACCGCTAAAGTAGACAGCATGCTTTCCACCATGCAGGACATCCCTCTCTCCCTTACACGCATCCTGGAATACGGGTCCACCGTTCATGGGCAGACACAGGTGACCACGTGGCATAGCAACTCGGAACCGGAAAAGACCAGCTTCTCCGCCATCGGCGCACGAGCCGCAGCTTTCGCGCACGTGCTGCACGACGAACTTGGAGTTACCGGGGATCAGCGTGTCGCATCCTTCATGTGGAATTGTGCGGAACATCTCGAGGTCATGTTTGGCGTAGCCTGCAAGGGCGCTGTTTTCACTCCCTTGAACAAGCAGCTGATGAATGACCAAATCCGGCACATCATTAACCATGCTGAGGTGGAGGTCATCGTCGCTGACCCACGCCTGGCAGATCAGCTCGCCAAAGTTCTAGCCGGAGCGGAATCCGTGCGCGCCGTGTTGTTTATCGGCGCCAGCAATCCGCAGTCGCACGCAGGAAAGTTTGGACGTGGCGTCGAGGTGTACTCCTACGAGGCGCTGCTTGACGGACGTTCCACCGAATACAACTGGCCGGAGCTGGAAGAGCATACGGCGGCAGCCTTGTGTTACTCCACCGGCACCACCGGCGCACCGAAGGCCGTGCTCTACTCCCACCGCGCGCTCTACCTTGAGAGCATGCAGCTGCGCGCATCCGACTCACTGTGCGTGACCCACGGCGAGACCTTCCTGTGCTGCATCCCTATCTATCACGTGTTGAGCTGGGGTGTTCCGTTTGCGGCTTTCATGACGGGTACGCCGTTGGTGCTTCCCGACGCCGATGTTTCCGCACCGACGCTCGCCAGCATCATCGCGGCAACGTCGCCGCGCGTGGCGCATGGCGTGCCAACGATTTGGATTCAGCTCTTCGTTCACTACCTCAAGAACCCGCCAAGCCGCATGACGCTTACGGAAATCTTCGCAGGCGGCTCGCCGGTGCCGCCGCAACTGATCAAGATGTGGGAGGAGCGATACGGCGTTGATGTTGTCCACGTCTGGGGCATGGCCGAGACCACCACGGTGGGCACGGTTGCCCGTCCACCCCAGGGCGCCGATGGCGATACCCGCTGGGCCTACCGCGTCTCCCAAGGCCGTTTTCCTGCCTCGCTGCAATACCGCGTGGTCAACGACGGCGTGGTCGTGCCCAGTTCCGACCGCAACGCCGGCGAGATTCAGGTGCGCGGCAACCTGGTCACGGGCTCTTATTACCACTCACCCACCTCCGAGCCGGGCGGCTCAGCAGAAGAGTTCCGCGGCAAGCAGGTCGAGGATGCCGAATCCAAATTCACCGCGGATGGCTGGCTGCGCACTGGCGACGTCGGCTCCGTCACCGAAGATGGCTTCCTTACTGTGGAGGACCGCGCCCGCGACGTCATCCGCTCTGGCGGCGAGTGGATCTATTCCGTGCAGCTGGAGAACCTCATCATGGCCAACCCTGTCGTGGTGGAAGCCGCGGTCATCGGTTATCCGGATAAACAGTGGGTGGAACGCCCTCTCGCGGTAACGGTGTTGGCACCAGGGTTTTCTCCAACAATCGAAACCGCCGAGCGCATCCGAGAGGGTATGCGCAAGGAGCTACCTTCGTGGATGCTTCCGGAGTACTGGACCTTCGTAAAGAACATCGACAAAACCTCCGTGGGCAAGTTCGATAAGAAGGACTTGCGCTCGCACCTCGCCGAGGGCGAATACAACATCATTCGACTGAAAGGCCCTGGCGAGTCGCAGCGCCTGGATGACTTGCCGCAGCATTTCCCGCCCCGCGATTAGCCTCCGGATTAAACGCAAACATTTCCGGGTTAATATGGATAAGACCACTCTGTCTATAGACTAGGACGACAATGACTTATCCGCTTCTAGACAAATACGGCCGCAGGGCCCGCGACCTGCGCGTTTCGCTTACCGATCGCTGCAATCTCCGCTGCACGTACTGCATGCCGGCCGAAGGTCTCGAGTGGTTTCCCACCGCAGAAACCTTGAGCGATGAGGAAACGATCCGCCTTATCCGCATCGGCGTCGAAAAACTAGGCATCCGCCAGGTACGGTTCACCGGCGGCGAACCGCTCCTGCGCAAGTCTTTGGAGAAGATTGTCGCTGCCACTAAGCAATTGCGCACCGACGAAGGTAAATCACCGTCTACCGCACTGACCACGAACGGCTTGGGCCTCGACCGGCGTATCGATGGACTGGTGGAAGCAGGCCTCGACCGCGTGAACATCTCGCTCGATACCACCGACCGCGAGCTTTATGCCCGGCTAACCCGGCGCGACCGCATCCAGGATGTCTTCACAGCCATCGAAGCCGCTACCCGCGCCGGGCTGCACCCGGTCAAGGTCAATGCAGTGGTCATGCCGGGCGTGAACGAGGACTCCATCGTTCCGCTGGCCGAGTACTGCATCGAGGCGGGCGCGCAGCTGCGCTTCATCGAGCAGATGCCGTTGGGGCCACGTGATAAGTGGCGCCGCGAAAACATGGTGACGGCAGAAGATATCTTGGAGCGTCTGCGCGCTTCCTTTGAACTTGAACCAGCCAGCGAACCGCGCGGCTCCGCGCCCGCGGCGTTGTGGAACGCCTCCCGCGGCGGCGAATATGTGGGCAAAATCGGTGTCATCGCCTCAGTCACCCACTCCTTCTGTGGTTCCTGCGATCGCACGCGTTTGACCACGGATGGTGCAGTACGCAACTGCTTGTTTGGAAACTCTGAAACCTCGCTGCGTGACCTCATACGCGCGGGCGCCAGCGATGAAGAGCTCATGGAGGCATGGGCCGCAGAAATGTGGGCGAAGCTGCCCGGCCACGGCGTGAATGACGAGGGTTTCTTGCAGCCGGATCGCTTGATGGCAGCAATCGGTGGTTAAAGGCTTAAGGATCTAGTTTGAAAAACATGCGCTCCCCACAAGAACACTTCGAGGCGATAATGTCTCACGCCCGGCCGGTGCCGGTAGAGGTATTTCCGGAAGCCCAACCGGTCAACGAGAAACTTTTGGGCCGCGTTATTGCAGAATACGTCACTGCGCGCCTAGCGGTGCCGCCGTTTAGCAACTCTGCGATGGATGGCTTCTTGGTACACGTCAAGGATCTGGTTGAGCTGCCTGCGCGTTTGCCCGTCGCAGGCGACGTTCCGGCGGGCCAAGCCCCCAAGGAGGTGCCAGCGGGCAAGGCAGTGCGCATCATGACCGGCGCGCCGGTTCCGGAGGACAACGATGGCCTAGTTGTAGTCCCGGTGGAGTTGACCGATATTCCAGCCGGCCCACACGAGCTGCCGAGTGAGGTCACCATCAACGAGACGCCCAGGCGCACGCACATCCGCCCGAAGGGGGAAAACGTTCGGGAGGGCGCGACCATCGCCAAGCCGGGCACCGTGGTCGATGCCGGCCTTATTGCCGCGCTGGTTTCGGCTGGCATCACGCATGTTCGCGTCTACCGCCCCGTTCTCGTAGGCGTGGTCTCCTCCGGCGATGAACTGGTCGAGGGCTCAAGCCTCGAGCCGGGCCAGCTACCCGATTCGAATGGGCCGATGATCGAGTCGCTGATTCGCTCCACTATTCCGCACGCGGTGGTAACGCACATGCGCTCTTCCGACTCCCCGGTGCAGCTGCGCGAGACGATTGAGCAGCTGTTTCATTCCCACGAGGTAGTAATCACGACGGGCGGTGTTTCCGCCGGCGCCTTCGACGTCACGCAGACCGTGCTCCAGGCCGCAGAGGACTGTGAGGCTTGGTTCGGCGGGGTCAAGCAAAAGCCGGGCACGCCGCAAGGTTTTTCCCTCTATGGGGGTTTGCCGGTTATCTCCCTGCCGGGCAATCCCGTAGCGGCGTTTGTTTCCTACCACCTTTATGTTTCGCCTTTCCTCGAGGCCTTGAGCGGGCGTCCTGCCCGCACGAAAGTCTGCAGCGGGCGTACCATCGTCGCGCGCGCCGGGGAGGAGTTCCCCGTGGCACACAAGCACGGCACGGCATTTGTGCCCACGCGCTTAGAGTTCGGCGAGTTCGTCGTGGCGTACCCCTTTGCCAGCGGGTTGAGCAGCCACTTCGTGGCCTCACTCCATGGCACGTGCGGCCTGGTTGAGGTGACCTCCGAAATTCAGGCTGGCGATGAAGTCCGCGTGGTTATCTATTAATTCTCGATTAGGCCTTAATTAGACTAGAACCCATGAAATTTACCCATCTCAATTCCTCCGGCTCCGCCTACATGGTGGATGTGACAGAAAAGCAGCCCACCGTCCGCTCCGCTACCGCGCAAGGCGAGGTTGCATGTTCTCCTGAGGTTCTTTCTGCGCTTCGCGACGGCACGGTCCCCAAGGGCGACGTGCTAGCGGTCGCGCGCATCGCCGGCATCTCGGCGGCCAAGAAGGTTCCGGAACTGCTTCCTCTCGCCCACACCATCGGCGTGCATGGTTGCTCGGTCGATCTAGAAATCCGAGACGACCACGTCTTCATCGAGGCAACGGTGCGAACCGCCGATCGCACCGGTGTGGAGATGGAGGCGCTTACCGCGGTCAACGTCGCGGCGCTGTCCATCATCGATATGGTCAAAGGCGTCGACCGCTCCGCATTTATCCGCCGCTGTCGGATCACCGCAAAATCCGGTGGCCGTTCCGGCGACTGGACCCGCGAGCTTCCTAAAAACTAGGCAATGCTGAACTACAAACCGCACGAGCTAGGAGTCATCATCCTGGCAGGCGGCCGCGGCACCAGGATGGGCGGGCGCGATAAGGGTTCGGTGCGTGTGCGGGGCGAAAGGCTTGTCGACGTCGTGCGCAGACAGCTTCCTTATGGCGCGCCGGTCTGCGTGGTTTCCCCGTTTCCGCTGGGCCTGCCGCAGGTATGCGAAAATCCGCTTTTTGGTGGGCCTGCAGCTGGCATCGCGGCAGGCCTGAAGAACCTGGAAGCACGTAGTTTAGCGCCACTTCGCTATATCGCAGTGTTATCTGTGGATGCGCCGGATTCGCCCCAAATGCTGCCAAAGTTGTTGAAAAAACTTGCCGCCTGCGAAGCGCAAAGCTCGATTCCCTCGGTAGCGGCGGCTTTAAGCGGCGATGTTATTCAGCCACTGTGCGCGCTGTGGCACTACGACGGCCTGCGCCAAGCGGTAGATTCCTTCGACTGCCTGCACAACAAGTCAGCCCGCAGGCTGTTGCACGCAGTCCCCCGCCTCATCGCGGTGCCGGGTACAGGCGCGGAAATGGACTACGATACTTTGGCTGAACTCGCCGAGTGGGAGCGCCGCCGAGCTTAATAAGTAACCACGCTTATCATTTACCCTTCGCGTCCCGAAAGATATCCCCGAGCAAAGGGAGAACGACACCCAAGGTGTCAGCAACTGCGCCGCGGGAGGACGCGGAATTGATAATCAGCGAGCCACAGCCGCGGTCAGTCATGCCAATGACCCCGCGGGAAAGGCCAGCCTTGTGCGAACTCTCTAGGCCTTTGATCAGCACCTGGGTTTCCAGCCCGTGCAGGCGGGCAGCAATGAACTCTTCGGTTACTTCAGGTGTGTAGTTGGTGGGACCGATGCCAGTTCCTCCGATGACCACAATGACGTCGACGCCGGCCCGTACCTGCTCGCGCAGTGCTTCGGCCACGCGGGCGTAGCCTTCCGCAACGACATCGTGGCTCGCCACTTTGAGCCCCTGAGCCAACAAAAGCTCCTTGGCCAAGGCGCCTGCAGAATCAGGCTTTGCGCCGCTCAAAACGCGGTCAGCGGTGACGATTATGGCAGCGGTGGCAGGTTTCATGTGGGCGTCCTTTACCTCGGTTTAATGGTGTGACATTTTTAACAGAAACGAGTCATAAGCAGCAGTTTCCTACCCCTTGACGGGATAACCAGCGAAAGATCGGTATATGAAATATTTCCGCAACACTAACGTTTCCTAATTAAACTCGAAGAATTCCGTAGAAAATTCCTCTTTTTAGGATAATTGAAACTAAATTAGAAAGAGAAAGTTCCTACGAAAATACCGAGGAAAAAATGACTGCACTTGATACGTCGGGCAAGACCATCCAAGGATGGAACCCCGAAGAAAAAGACCACTGGGATTCCAAGGTTGCGTGGCGAACCTTGTGGGTTTCCACCTTCGTGCTGATCATCGGTTTTGCAACGTGGTATCTCGTTTCCGCAATTGCACCGATGCTCAACCAGATCGGGTTCGATCTCAGCAAGAGTCAGCTGTACTGGCTGACCTCCATTGCAGGCCTCGCATGCGGCTTATTCCGCCTGCTGTTTATGTTCCTGCCACCTATCATCGGCACCCGCAAGCTGGTGTCCGTTTCCTCCCTGCTGTTCATCATCCCGATGCTCGGCTGGTTCTTCGCCGTGCAGGACACCTCCACCCCGTACTGGTGGCTCTTAACCTTGGCTTTCCTCTCTGGTATCGGCGGCGGCGTCTTTTCTGGCTTTATGCCTTCCACCGGCTACTTCTTCCCTAAGCGCATGTCCGGCACCGCCCTCGGCCTGCAGGCAGGCTTGGGCAACTTCGGTATTTCCTTCATTCAACTGGTTGCGCCGTGGCTGATGGGCTTTACCCTCCTGGGAATCGGCTTCGTGGCACCGCAGCGCACAGATGATGGCGCAATCTTCGTGCACAACCCGGCAATCTTCTTGGTTCCATGGGCAATAGTTGGTGCTGTTCTCGCATGGATGCTGCTCAAGGACGTTCCAGTCAAGGCAAACTTCCGCCAGCAGATCGATATCTTCGGCAACAAAAACACGTGGATCTTGACCGTTGTCTACTTGATGACCTTCGGCGCTTTCTCCGGCTTCGCGGCTCAAATGGCGCTTCTTATCAACCAGACCTTCGGCGCCGATTCCCAGTTTGCTGGCCAGTTCGATGATCTGCCGCGCGGTGCTGCCTATGCCTTCCTCGGCCCGCTGATCGGTGCGCTGGTCCGCGCACTGTGGGGCCCGCTGTGCGATAAGTTCGGCGGCGCTATCTGGACCTTCGTCGGTTGCGTAGGCATGACGGTCTTTACTGCCCTTTCTGCACTCTTCTTAAACCCCTCCGACCCGAGCGAGTTCAAGGGCTTTTTGACCTGCATGCTCATCATGTTCTTCTTCACCGGCCTAGCCAATGCCGGCACCTTCAAGCAGATGCCAATGATTTTGCCGAAGCGTCAGGCAGGCGGCGTCATCGGTTGGACTGGTGCCATCGGCGCATTCGGCCCGTTCGTCGTAGGCGTGCTACTTTCCATGATGCCGGCCGCCACGTTCTTCTGGGGCTGCGTTGTATATTTCGCAATCACCTCTGTCCTCGTGTGGATCTACTACGCCCGTCCACGCGCGCCTTTCCCCGGCTAAACCACGCCTTACTAAAGGAGTAACCCACCCCCATGACTGAAAATAAATCCGGCCCCAGCTCCCTTTTCAAGCTCGGCGCCTATCTGCGCAAAGGCGAAGCCAGCGACTCTGGCCAACAGCTGTTTTTGAAGGGCGGCAGGCAGGCAGATGTCTTCTACCGTAACCGCTGGGCCTTCGACAAAATGGTTCGCTCTACACACGGCGTCAACTGCACGGGTTCTTGCTCGTGGAAAGTCTACGTCAAAGATGGCGTCATCACCTGGGAATCCCAGGCCGTGGACTACCCGACCACCGGCAATGACATGCCGGAATACGAGCCGCGCGGATGCCCTCGTGGTGCTTCTTTCTCCTGGTACACCTACTCGCCTACCCGCGTGCGCTATCCCTATGCGCGCGGCGTTCTGGTGGACATGTTCCGTGAGGAAAAAGCTAAAAACGGCGGCGACTCTGTCCTCGCATGGCGTGCCATCCAGGAAGATCCCGAAAAGCGCAAGGCTTATATCTCCCAGCGTGGCAAGGGCGGCCTGATTCGTATCAGCTACGAAGAGGCAATCGACATCGCTGCTGCGGCGCACGTTTACACCATTCGCAAGTACGGTCCGGACCGCATCTTCGGCTTTACAGTTATTCCTGCCATGTCGCAGGTCTCTTATGGCGCCGGCACCCGCTTCCTGCAAAGCATCGGCGGCGTCGCTTTGTCCTTCTATGACTGGTACGCCGACCTGCCGCCAGCATCCCCCCAGACCTTCGGTGATCAGACTGACGTGCCGGAATCCGGTGACTGGTACAACTCCTCCTATCTCATGATGTGGGGCTCCAACATCCCGGTAACCCGTACCCCGGATGCACACTTCATGGTGGAGTCACGCTACAAAGGCACCAAGGTCGTCGTGGTTTCGCCGGACTTCGCTGACAACACAAAGTTCGCCGACGAGTGGGCCCGCATCGAGCCGGGCTCTGATGCCGCTTTGGCCTTTGCCATGGGGCATGTCATTTTGAAGAAGTTCCACGTTGAGCGCCAAGAACCATACTTCTTGAACTACATGCGCAAGTACACGGACTCGCCTTTCTTGGTCACCTTGGACAAGCGCGAGGACGGCACCTATACCCCAGGCAAGTTCCTCACAGCTTCCCAGGTCTCCGATGCGGAGCTGAATTCCTCGCCAAACGCCACCCACCGTGGCCTGGTCATGGAAGAAGATGGCAAGGTAGTCGATCCAGGCGGTACCGTCGCTGACCGCTGGGACAATAACTCGGCGAAGTGGAACCTCTCCCTCGACAACGCCGATCCTGTCATGTCCATCGCAGAGACCGATTCCTTCGAGACCGCCGAGGTACTCTTCCCGCGCTTCGACCTAGATGCGGATCCAGCCGACATCGGCACCGACAAGCCAGTCGGCACGGGCATCGTGCACCGCGGTGTGCCGGTTCGTCGCGTCGACGGCAAACTCGTGACCACCGTCTTCGACGTCATGCTCGCGCACTACGGCGTCAACCGCGAAGAGCTTAACTTGCCAGGTTCCTGGCCGAAGGACTTCTACGATGCCTCCGAAGTGGGCACGCCAGCCTGGCAGGAAGGCCTCACCGGCGTGCCTGCCGATACCGCCATCCGCATCGGCCGTGAGTTCGCGCAGAACGCCGCAGATTCCAAAGGGCGCTCCCAGATCATCATGGGTGCCGGCGTCAACCACTACTTCCACGCAGATACCATCTACCGCACCTTCTTGGCGCTGACCTCGATGTGCGGCACCCAGGGTGTGAACGGTGGCGGCTGGGCTCACTACGTGGGCCAGGAGAAGCTGCGCCCTATCAACGGCTGGACCCAGTGGGCCATGGCCACCGACTGGCAGCGTCCTCCGCGCCACATGATTTCGACAGGCTTCTACTACTTCGCCACCGAGCAATACCGCTACGACAACTCCCGCGCCTCCCATCTGGGATCGCCCCTGGCCAACCACGGTGTCATCGGTGACAAGATGGTCTCCGACACCATGGCTGAGGCTATGCGTCGCGGCTGGATGCCGGCTTACCCGCAGTTCAACCGCAACAACCTATTACTTGCGGCAGAGGCAAAGGAAAAAGGCGTCGACATCAATGACTACGTTGTAAGCCAACTCAAAGATGGCGACCTCGAGTTCTCCTACGACAACCCTTCGGCAGAAGAAAACTGGCCGCGCATTCTTTTGAACTGGCGTACCAACCTGCTGGGGTCTTCTGCAAAGGGCACCGAGTTTTTCCTGCGTCACTTGCTCGGAATCGACTCCGATGCCACGGCCGAAGAGCTCGCTGCCGAGGATCGTCCGCGCACCATCAAGTGGGTTGATGAGGCTCCTGAGGGCAAGCTCGACCTCATGATGACCACGGACTTCCGCAATACGTCGACCACCTTGGTCTCTGACATCGTGCTGCCAGCAGCTACCTGGTACGAAAAGCACGATATGTCCTCGACGGATATGCACCCATACCTGCACTCCTTCAACGCGGCCATCAACCCGCCGTGGGAGTCGCGCACCGACTTCGAGGTCTTCCGCGACCTCGCGGCTTCGCTTTCTGCCAAGTCCGCAAAGTGGCTCGGCGTGCAAACTGACATCGTCACGCAACCGAGCCACCACGACTCCCCCGATGAGTTGGGCATGCCAAACGGCATTGTGCCCGACGTCGAAAAGCTCGGCTTGGTGCCAGGGGTTACCATGCCGAAGCTGCATGTGGTGGAGCGTGACTACACCAAGATCTATGAGAAGTGGACTCACTTGGGCCCGCTGCCGGCCAAGGCCGGGACTGCAGTGCATGGCACCAAGTTCAACGTGGAAAAGCAGGTCAAGGAGCTTGAGCTCATCTGTGGAACCTCGAAGACCTCGATGGGTGAGCTCATTGACCTGAGCAAAGACACAAAGGTCATCGACGCCATCTTGCACCTGTCCGGTGTATCCAACGGCGAGCTGGCAAAGCAAGGCTTCGAGTATCTGTCTTCGCGCACCGGCCGTGACATGACACCGCTTGCGGCCTCCGATGAAGACGTGCGCATCAGCTGGGATTCCATCAAGGAGCGCCCGACCGAGGTCATCACCTCGCCGGAATGGACGGCTGACAAGCGCAATAAGCGCCGCTACACGGCGTTTAGTATCAACGTCGAGTTCGACAAGCCATGGCACACGCTGACCGGCCGCATGCACTACTACATCGACCACGATTGGTTCATGGACTACGGCGAGGCGCTGCCTATCTTCCGCCCGCCGCTTGATCATCTGCATATGCACGGCGAATTCGCGCCGGGCCAGACCTTGCAGAATGAGCGCGGCGAGGTCGAGGTCACCCTGCGTTATCTCACCACCCACAACAAGTGGTCGATTCACTCGCAGTACTTCGACAACCTGCACGTGCTGTCTATTTCCCGCGGCGGCCAGGTGGTCTGGATGTCGGACAAGGACGCCGCAAAGATCGGCGTGAAGGACAACGAGTGGGTTGAGGTCTACAACCGCAACGGCATCGTGTCCGCCCGCGCCATCGTCTCCCACCGCATCCCGGAGGGCACAATGATCTGCAACCACGCCCAGGAACGCACCGTTGGTACCCCAATCAATGAGTTCACCGGCCGCCGCGGCGGCACGCACAACTCGCTGACCCGTATCTCCATCAAGCCGGTCCACATTGCCGGCGGCTACGGCCAGCTGACCTATCACTTCAATTACATCGGCCCAACCGGCAACAACCGCGACGAAGTCACCCGCGTGCGCCGTCGCTCCCAGGAGGTTTCTTACTAATGAAAGTCATGGCCCAAATCTCCATGATCATGAACCTGGACAAGTGCATCGGCTGCCACACCTGTTCGGTCACGTGTAAGCAGGCATGGACCAACCGCGAAGGCACCGAGTACATCTGGTTCAATAACGTTGAAACTCGTCCCGGCGTGGGCTACCCCCGCACCTGGGAGGACCAGGAAAAGTGGAAGGGCGGCTGGGAGCTTACCGGCTCTGGCAAGCTCAAACCCAAGGCCGGTGGACGCTTGAAGAAGCTGGCTACCCTGTTCCATAACCCGAACCTGCCGACCATCCAGGACTACTACGAGCCGTGGAGCTACCAGTACGAGGATCTGATGGGTGCCAAGGCTGGTCAAAAGACCCAGCCCACCGCAAAGCCGGTCTCTCAAATCGATGGCCGCGAGATAAACAAGATTGAGTGGTCTTCCAACTGGGATGACAACCTGGGTGGTTCTGTTGAGACCATGGACCAGGACCCTACCCTGCACCAGATGAATCTGCAGGTAAAGAAGGAGATCGAGGACTCCTTCATGTTCTACCTGCCACGCATCTGCGAGCATTGCATGAACCCCACCTGCGTGTCTTCGTGCCCTTCCGGCGCGATGTACAAGCGCGCTGAAGACGGCATCGTGCTCGTGGATCAGGACCAGTGCCGCGGCTGGCGCATGTGTGTCTCGGGCTGCCCTTATAAGAAGGTTTACTTCAATCACAAGACCGGCAAGGCCGAGAAATGTACGCTCTGCTACCCGCGCCTTGAGGTAGGCCAGCCCACGGTTTGCTCTGAAACCTGCGTGGGCCGCCTGCGCTACTTGGGCGTCATCTTCTACGATGCCGATCGCGTGGCCGAGGCTGCCTCGACGCCGAATGATCAGGACCTCTTTGAAGCGCAGAAGTCCATCATGCTGGACCCGCACGACCCTGCTGTCGTAGCTGCCGCACAGAAAGAAGGCATCCCGCACTCCTGGATCGATGCCGCGCAGAACTCGCCAATCTACGACCTCATCTTCAAGTACAACGTCGCGCTTCCGCTGCACCCTGAGTACCGCACGCTGCCGATGGTCTGGTACATCCCGCCACTTTCGCCCATCGTGGACCAGGTAAGCGCCACCGGCATTGACGGCGAGGACCACAAGATCCTCTTCTCCGCGCTGTCTAACATGCGTATTCCGCTGGAGTACCTCGCAGGTCTTTTCACCGCAGGCGATACTGTGCCAGTGGAAAAGTCGCTGCGCCGCCTCGTCGCTATGCGCTCCTACATGCGCGATATCAACTTGGACAACGAGCCACAGGAGGAAATTGCACAGGCCGTCGGCATGACCGGAGAGGACATGGTGGCTATGTACCGCCTGCTTTCCATCGCCAAGTACGACGACCGCTACGTCATCCCGACTGCCTCCCCGGAGACCCCGCGTGGCATCGCTTCGCTGGATCCTTTCGGCGACGTCGACCCGGCACGCGCTTCCGAGGACGTCTTCCACGACTTGGGCATGGGCGCGCCGGAGGCCTGCACGCACGGCGCGGCAGCAGGTTCCGGCACGGTTTCCCTGCTGTCGTGGACTGGTGACCGCCCCGATTCGATGTTCCCAAACCGCGACTAGGGGGGTAAGTCTGAAAGATGAAGATCTTTGAAAAACTTGCCGCCCGTGCGGCTCAACCTCCGCAAGATGACGCCGTGGCAGGATTCGGCACCGTCAGCGGTGTGCCTGCCGGCATCGGCTCTTTGGGCGGAGCTGCCGATGTCAAGCGCACGGCACGCACGCACACCGGCCAGGTCCCCACTGACTTCGTGACACCGGTGGCGGTCGATGAGACCCAGCGGCGTATCGTCGCCATGGCGGCCAGCGTCTTGCTGCGCTACCCGGAGGAGGATTTTCTCTCCCATTTGGACGTGGTCCAGGACCAGCTCGACCAGCTACCAATGGCGCTGGCAACGGATTTCATGGGCTTTATCGACGCCGCCCGTACCGCGGGGCTGCGCGCACTGCAGGAGCACTACGTTGAGACCTTCGATCAGCGTCGCCGCTGCTCGCTGTTTTTGTCCTACTACGCCGTCGGCGATACCCGGCAGCGCGGAATGGCCATCTTGTCTTTCTCCCAACAGCTTGAGTCATTTGGTTTCCAGCTGGCAGAAAATGAATTGCCGGACCACCTCTGCGTGGTTCTGGAAGCGCTAGGACTCGCCGAGGGCGAAGACCATGCGCGCGCCGTTGAGATGCTGGCGAGCTATCGCGAGGGCATAGAAGTGCTGCGTGCTGCACTTTCACAACAGGATTCGCCTTATGTGCGCCTTATCGTCGCCGTGTGCAAGGCGCTGCCGGAGGTAGATGCCGAAACCGCTCAGAAATACGTCGATCTCATTCGTACCGGCCCTCCAGCTGAGATGGTGGGCATTGCTGATCTTCCTTTCCCCACTGCCCAACCTGATCTCGTTTAAGGAGCACTCATGGATTATTTCAACAACTTTTTATGGGGTGCCTTCCCGTGGCTGGCCATCGCCGCGTTTTTCGTCGGCATCTTCTGGCGCTGGCGCACCGACCAATTCGGTTGGACCACGCACTCTTCCCAGATCTATGAATCGAAGCTGCTGCGCCTTTCCTCCCCGCTGTTCCACTGGGGCATGGTCTTCGTGGTCATCGGCCATCTGATGGGCCTGGCTTTCCCAAAGTCGTGGACGCGTGCGGTAGGCATCAGTGACCACGCTTATCACCTGTTAGCGACGATCCCTGGCTCTATCGCGGCGGTCGCCGTAGTTCTTGGCTTCCTGGGTCTGCTCTACCGCCGCATTGTTAATCGCTCAGTGTTCCTGTCCACCTCGAGCTCGGACAAGGTCATGTACTTCTTCCTGGCGCTAGCGCTGCTGTCTGGCACCATCGCGACGTTTAGCACCCAGGTCTTCGGCGGACCTCAAGGCTATGACTACCGCGAAACCATCTCGCCGTGGCTGCGCCAACTGCTGATCTTCAACATCCACCCGGAGTGGATGGCTGATGTTCCCTGGCAGTTCAAGGTCCACGTTTTGTGTGGTTTTACCATCATCGCCGTCTGGCCTTTTACTCGCCTGGTTCACGCTTTCTCAGCGCCGGTTGGCTACGTCACCCGTCCGTACGTGGTCTACCGTTCCCGCGACCAGCGCACTACGGATATGCGCTCGCACACTGCGTGGGAGCCGGTGCGTTCCCACCGCGCGCAGCTCGACGCCAACGAGACTCCTGCCCACGGTGCCTAAGCACTAGATCGATTAAAGGAGCGAGGAAGATTTCTTCCTCGCTCCTTTTGTCTAAGCGCTACTGCGTGACCACAATCTTTCCGTGCTGACCCTTTTCGGCCGAGGTCATGATGTGATTGACAAAGCTATAGGTGCCGGGTTCATTGAACGTCATCTCCACGAAGCCGCCCTGCGCGGGAAGCAGATCCAGCGCCTGCGAACCCGAATCGCGACGGTCCTTAATGAGGTAGTCGCCCTCCTTATACGCGGTGTCGAACTGCTCGCCCACCACGTGGAAGGACAACGGCTGGTCTGGGCCCACGTTGAGCAGCCAGATGCGAACCTTATCGCCTACCTTGGCATGCAGTGGCTCAAGGTCGTACTGGTTCGGGTAGTAGTTAAACGCCATCAGGTCGTACTCACCGTTAGAGACGCGGTCCGCATCGGCACCGTTCTCGTCGCCTAGGAAGATGTCAGAGGCAATCATGGCGTACTCGGCATCCACATCGCTGAGTTCAGCTGGATCGATAACGACAGCGCCCGCCATTCCATTGGCGATGTGCAGGCTCATCGGCGCCGTGGAGCAGTGATACATCCAGATGCCCGAGCGGTTAGCGGTGAACTCGTAAGTTAGCGACTGGCCCGGGTCGATGGACTTCATGTTCTCATCCGGATTGACCTCACCGGCGTGGAAGTCGATGGAGTGGCCCATCGTTCCCTCATTCTTGATGGTGATCTTGAACTTGTCGCCTACCTTGCCGCGCAGGGTTGGCCCTGGGGCTTGGCCGTTGAATAGCCACCGCGTTTGTTTTACCCCGGGTGCGACCTCGACTTCTTCCTCGGTCATGGTCCAGGTCTCCTCGTGGGTGGTTCCTTCGGCCTTGGCCAAGCGGGCATCGAAAGCCTTGAAGTCGTCGCGCTTCTTGGTGCGCTCCGCTGCACTCGGTACGTCGGGGTGGCTCGCAGAGTGATGGTGCTCGTGCTGAGCATCGCCTGCTGTGCCTGCAGAGCCTGCGGTGCTGGCAGCTCCCGCGGCGTCGTCAGTCGTGTTTATCTGGAGCACCATACCCTGTGCTTTGTGCCCGGCGATGGTGCAATAGCCCTGGGTGGATTCGTTGATGATGCCTGCGTCGAGCTCAACGGTCTTGCCTGGCTCCACACGGCCTGTCTCGTTGTCACCAATCTTTAGGTCGTGGACCTGGTCGCCGTCGTTGGTGAAGTTGATCACCAGGTGGGCGCCCTGTGGCACGTCAATGGAGGCCGGGACGAAGGCCATGCCGGAGACTGAGACGTCGACAACGGTCGCTTCCACGCCCGCGCTTTCCGACGCCCTTTGCGCCTTGCCCGTGCTATTAAACACCGCGAGCGCGATAACCGCGGCAAGGGCAATGCCGATGAGCAACCAGGAAGCCCAATTGTTTTGAGCCGGCGGCTTCGGAGATTGATTCGAAGAAACGCTGAGCATTTAGTTCTCCAGTCTATTCTGCTTGTAAACGGCCACTACGATGGCCAAGACGTTGGTGATGAGGCCAAGCCCCATCATGATAAGCCCGGCAACATCCGCGCCGAGTAAGCACAACACTGCGCCCAAGTTGATAAGCACCAAACGTGCATAACCGCCGCGGTCAGCGACTTTTCGCCCTAGTGTGACTTTCGCCGTCCCGCCGCCCACCAGGGTGGGCAGGAGGTGATGGAGCACGCCGGTGACCAATTGCAACAGGCCAGCGCCGACGAAGGCGGGCATGAGCAACAACGTCACCGCGCGGGGGTAGACGCCGATTACGGCGCACACCGCGTCCGCAGCGCATAAGCTGAGCATCCACAACAATCCGGCGACGGCCGAGACCGTCGCCGTGGTCTGCTGCGGGTTTCCCGCCACCACCGTGGCCAGGATGGGCTGAATGATGTAAATTGCGGCGAGCACGACGAGCAACTGGGCCATGCCCGCTGCCCGAGTAAGCCCCACTGCGTAAAGCCCCACCGCGAGGGCGAGGCCTACGCAGTGCACTATAAGTGCCCGGGAACAGCGGGCGCGCGCTGCCGGGGCGATCTTGGTGCCCGACAGCGTGGGCAGCAGCGTGACCACTGTTCCGAGGATGGTCAGCCAGGCAAAGCCCCACACCATTCCGCGGGAGTGCGCGGCGACCAGCAGTGAGTAGTTGCCCACGCCGTTAGCCGCGAAAATGACCATCACGACTGAGGCCATCAAGAACACGGCGGCAGCAATGTAGAAAGGTACTGTCACGGCAAAAGAACCCGCGAGCGAACCTTTGAGCGCGCGGTAGATGTCCCACGCGTGCCAGAAGAAGGTGACGATGATGAGAAGCGAGGCGGCGTCGGAAAGCGGGCCCCAATCATAGCCCGCACGATCGACGAGCAGGAGGACCAAGCCCACCTGAATTAGCGCCACGCGCCAGGCCACCGATTTGTAGCCACGGGCCTGCATGCGGGTCAGTGCCTCAGTAAAGTGCGTGGAATACACGATGATTGCCGTGGTCATCGCGCCAATCGTGAACGGGTGAATGAGATCCCACCACACCACGTTGACACCGAGATTTCCTGCCACGTTGATGGCAACGCCCACCAGCACCCAGAAGCCAATGACGCTCGCTGCAATCGTGTGCCAGCGTCCGCGGGGGGCTAAAGATACGTCAGCGATGTGCACGTCGTGCCTCCCGGATGGTCAAAACAAAGCCACTTAAAACAAACAGCAGCACCGCCACCACGTTAGTCATACCGCCTACCTGATACACCCCAGTGTGAGCAACGATATCCGCGCCGACGCGCACCATAAGGCCCGCGTGCAGTAGCACCACAGGCCCGTAGAGAACGGGGTTATAGGGCAGCTTCTTTCGAATGACAGACGTCAAGATGATCGGTGCGTGCGCAAAGATCATGGACATGACAAAGCCCAAGAAAATGGTGTGCACCGAAGCGTCGTAGCTAAAGCCGCTGACCTGCCCCATGCCCAGCCACGCCAGTCCAGCAACTGCCAGCCAGAAGTAACCGGCCAACATGCAGGCTGCGGAATATCGGGGCAGCCCCTTAGCGCGCACGAGGTTCTTGGCCACGTCCACGCGGACAGTGGTCCAGGAGATGGCGAGCAAAAGCGCACCCATCAGGCGGTAGCCCACTGCGGGTACGAGGATGTAGATAACTCCCGCGGCTGCCAGGGAGAGGACCAATGCAGTGATGAGGTTTTCCGCGCGAGTGCCGGCCATGGTCACGCGGGCGAGCTCCATGCGTTCGCCGATGATGGTGGCAACGACGTAGAGGACACACAGCGGCATGGCCGTAGCAAAGGAGGGCGTCATCGCCCACAGTAAGGAAGCGGCGACTCCCCCAATCACGCCGGCAGCCTGGACGAGGACAGCGAGGGTGGGCTGGCGGCGATGGACCTCCAGATAGATAAAGCCCAGGACGAGGAAGCTCAGTGCAAAGCACACCGCGGGTACGGGTCGCGTTACCCCGGCGAGGAGCGTTAGCACTGCCAGCACGTGGAAGGCCGGGCCCGCCCAGGCCCACGTCTTCTTCACCGCGACGGCACGCTCCAAGCCGATGGCACCTCCCACGAAACCGAACACCATCAGCGGGCCATGGGCGTTGGTTACTGCGCTGGCTGGGGCGACGCCCAGCAGTGAGGCACCGGCGAAAAGGCCGACGAGCAACGCCGCGCCGGCGAATGCCAGAAACACGAAACGATGCGCAATATTTTTCACAACTTTTATCGTACTAATATTGGGTCTAAGGTGAAACTCGAAACGCTTTCGAGCACCTCCAACGAAAGGAACATCATGCAACTGCCTATCTCTGATGCGCACAAGGGCAACGACATCCCTACCCTGAACGCCTCTGAAATTCCGCACGCAGTCCGCCACGGCGCGATCCACGGCGCGCTCGGCACCCTCAACGTTGGCGAGTCGATGATCCTCATCGCGCCGCACAACCCGGTGCCACTGCTCAAGGAGATTGAGGCACGCGAGGAGTCCTTCGACCTTGCCTACCTCAAGGAAGAACCACAAGATTTCCACATCAAGTTCACCCGCACCGCCTAGTGCTGGCGTAAGTTAGATGTCTGTGAAGAAGCTCCTTAACCCACTCATTGGATCGGCGCTGGCGGCTCTGTCGCTGAGCGCCTGCGCCAGCGACCCCGCGGAACTCAACGTTTTTGCTGCGTCCTCGACGCGTGTGCTCAACGATGCCCTCACGGCCACCACCCCAGTGCTAATCAACAACGGCGGATCAGCATCCCTCGTCGAGCAGATTCACCAAGGAGCACCGGCAGACCTCCTCATCACGGCCTCAGAAAAGACCATGGACAAAGCCGTGGACAACGGCGATGTGGACAAGCCCCGCGTGCTGGCCACCAACACCATGGTCATGGTGGTCCCACCCGGTAATCCGGCAGGGATTTCCTCGGTCCGGGACTTGCGCGAGGAGGACTACTTCGTGCGCTGCGATCCGTCCGTGCCCTGCGGCGACATCGCGGACAAGATCATGGAGGATCTCCACCTCACCATTACTCCCGATTCGCAAGAAGGCCAGGTAGCCGACGTCGTGGGCAAGGTCGCCAGCGGCGAAGCCGACGCCGGCTTTGTCTACTCCACAGACGCCGCGGCCAACCCAGAGCTCGAGGTCATCCCCATCGAGGGCGCTGAGAAGTACCGTAACAAGATTATGGGCGCGGTGGTCACGCATTCCGAGCGACGCGACGCTGCCGAGCAATTACTGGATACGCTCTCCGACGACTTTGATGAAACCTGGACGCAGTACGGCTTCCAACCCGCCGACTAAACTGCTCTGCATGGCTTCTCACGAAACCCCCACCCGCGCCCCGTGGCCCTTCGCCATCGTGGGCGCTGTGGCGGTTTTATACGTTGCGATTCCCGTCGTGGCGCTAGCAACGCGCGTGCCGTGGTCTCGTCTCGGGGCGGTCGTCGGTCAAGACTCCACCCACGACTTGCTGCGCGTGACTTTGGCTTCTGCGGTCTTGGCCACCGTCCTTGCCACGTTCCTGGGCGTCGGGCTCGCCGTGTGGCTCCACGGCCTCAAACGCATGGGCCAGGCTGTGCGCCTGCTGGTCTACCTTCCGCTGGCCATGCCGCCGGTGGTGGGTGGCCTAGCGCTAAGCGCGGCACTCGGTCGGCGCGGGCTCTTGGCCCCGCTTCTCGACGCCCTCCACTTGAAGTTCGCCTTTTCCTTTGCCGGTGTAGTCACAGCGCATACTTTCGTGGCGCTGCCCTTCGTGGTGGTGGCGGTGGACTCGGCATTACGCCACATTGACCAGGAGGTATCCACCTCAGCGCGCCGGGTGGGAATGTCACGGTGGGCGATATGGCAGAAGATCACGCTGCCTACCGTTGCGCCCTCCATCTTTACCGGCGCCGTTCTGGCCTGCGCGCGCAGCCTGGGCGAGTTTGGCACCACGATTACCTTCGCTGGTTCGGCGCCAGGTATTACGCGCACGATGTCAAGCGGCATCTACTTAGAACGCGAGGTCAGCGCGGACAACGCCTATGCTCTCTCCGCCGTGCTCATCGGCCTGGCCGTGCTTTGTTTAGCACTCGCGGGCCTGCCCACGCTGCTGCGCAAGGAACCAGCGCCACGGGCACACGCACAAGGCCCACTTGATATCGAAAATCTCCGCGAGCTAAGCAGGCCGCCGCGAAGCCGCGAACTCACGCCGTTCCGGCCCCATGCCACGACCGCCGTGGTGGGCGTTAACGGCGCTGGCAAGACAACGCTGCTGCGCCGCATCGCTGACTCCTCCGAAAGCGTCATGCTCACCCAGAAGCCCGCATTGCCGCCGCTGGCCACAGTGACCGAGGCGATCACCATGGTCACCGGTGCCGAGGACGTTACCGCGCAGCTCATTTCCGCTGCCGGCTTGGATGAGATCGCCCACGTCAAAGTGCGGGACCTCTCCGGCGGACAAGCAGCACAAGCCGCCTTGGTGCGCGCTTTGGCCGCGCGGCCGGCAGTGCTGCTACTCGACGAACCCCTGGCGGCAGTGGACGCCGCTGCCGCCGCACAATGGCGCCGCCTGCTTGCTGCCGCGGCGCACGACCGCACCACGATCCTCGTCACCCACAATGTTCTCGATCTTCTCAGCCTGGCCGATGACATCGCGGTGGTGGAAAAAGGCGAAATTCTTGCCCACGCCCCTCGCCAGGACGTCGTCAATGCTCCGCCCAACCGCTTCGTGGCGCAGTTACTTGGCCGCAGCGTCATCCGCGGCAACCAGGTTGCAGGCGCGCTGCAGCCCGATCCGCAGGGCGACACAACGCTCGTCCTAAGCAACAGCGACGTCGTGCTTTCCCCTTCCGGAAGCATCACTGCCACCGTGCTGGATTTACGAGCTATCTCCTTGGACCGGGCCGTCGTTACCCTGGACCTGGGCGGGCAATCTGTAGACGCCGAAATCTCGGTCACCGAGGCAACAAACCTCGCCGTCGGCGAGCAAGTCCACTGCTCCATCCTCACTAATTAGGGGGCAGTCGCTCCACGTAGTGGCATATATCGCACTCGCTAGTTTGTATTTTTTACGGGTTGTAGTTGTATCGTCGTTTTTAACAACCGATTACCCTAATAAATTCACGTCAAGAACTTTCACCGAGGTAAACATATGCCTACCCAAGCTCCGCGTTCTTCCACAGAACTTTTTCCCGAGGCGCTGCGCCTTTCCCCAAAGCAGCGCGAGGTTCTCAACGCGTTGCAGGAATATCCCCAGGGAGCACGCGCAGCAGACATCGCCCAAGACATGGGCATGCATGTCAACACCGCGCGCGGCCATCTAGACGAGCTCGTACACGTGGGCGCCGTGCGCGTTATCACGGCCCCGGCGAAGGGCCGCGGACGTCCCTCGCTTATCTTCCAGGTACGCATCCCTGACAATCGCTCGGTGGCCGAGGAATACGTGACCTTGATCAGCGTCTTAGCAGAGATGCTCGCGGACAAAGACCAGCTTAATGACTTCGCCTCCGAACAAGCCCGGGAAATCGGCCGTAAGTGGGCCAACTCCACGCAGCAGGACCAGTACGCTTCCGCGAATGCGCTGACCCCGCTTTACCGCAAGATGCGTGACATGGGTTTCGACCCTACTGCCTCAAACGCCGACCTTGAGGAAAAGGGCCACACGGACATGGAGCTGCACGCCTGCCCATTCGTGACCGCAGGCATCAAGCCTTCCCCATTCTTGTGTGCTATCCACGACGGCTTCCTCGAGCAATCAGCCGCAGACGCAGGAAACCGCCTCAAGCTCACGCTGCTTCCGAAGTCTGGCAACGGAACCTGCTGCGTGCACGTGAAGCGGTCTTCTTAAGCCTGAACGACCTTAACCTCGACCGGCCCCGCGACCTCCAAGGGGATAACGCGGAGGCCGGCCTCGCGCGCGTCGCGCAAGATGTTTTCGTCGATGGGCTCGGTGTGCAGCACCATGGCGGTAGGGCCGGCGCCCGAAAGATAGGCCGCGAAACCACGGTTGCGCAGACGGTTGACCCACTCGGAGGTCACCGGTAGGACGTCGGCACGGTAAGGCTGGTGCAAGCGGTCGCGCGTACCTTCCCAGAGCAGCTCTGGGTAGTTCTGAAGCGCTACGACCTGCACAGCGGTGCGCGAGACGTTGAACGTTGCGTCGCCGTGGGTGACGTGGGATGGCAGCACGCGGCGCACGGCTTGGGTCGATGCGTGGAAGTTAGGCACCAATGCCGTTGCCTTGATGTCCTTATGCACATCCACGGTGACTGCCTTGTACTCCGGCAGGGAATGGCCATCGACGGGAACCGTGGTCCACGAGACCACCGCGTTGCCCAGAACCGATGCCGCGGCATTATCTGGGTGTCCCTCGAAAGCCGAGGAAAGCTGCACTACTTGCTGCTCGGTGAGCGGGAATCCGGCAAGTCCGTTGCCGGCGGCAACGCCTGCTACGGCTGCCGACGCCGAGGAACCCAGGCCGCGGGACTGCGGAATGTTGTTGTTACAGACCACGCGCAGGCCGGGCGCGGAAACATCAGCAGCGTTGAGGGCCGAACGAATTGCCTTGACCACTAGGTGGGAGCCGTCACGCGGCAGGTCCTCGGCGCCCTCGCCGAAGATCTCTACTTCAAGACCAGAGTTGGTGACCTCTACCTCGACGGTGTCGTACAGGCTCAGCGCAATTCCGAGCGTGTCGAAGCCTGGGCCCAAGTTGGCCGAGGAGGCTGGAACCGTGACGATGGCCTTGGTGCCGACCTCTAGCTCGATGCTCACAGGGCTTCACCGCCCAGGCGGATAACGGAGTGCACTGCCTTGACCTCGTCGAGAGTGCTCAGCTCAGAGACGATGGCCTCGAGCTCCGCCTCGGTGGCCGCATGGGTGACCACGATGAGACGTGCGGTGTCGTCGCCGTCCTCTTGGCGCACGGTGCGCAGGGAGACGTTGTGCTTGGCAAACTGCGCGGAGATCGCCGCCAGAACGCCGGTGCGATCTGCGACCTCCATGTCGATGTGGTAGCGGGTGGAAACCTCACCGAAGGGAGCAATCGGCAGGTTGGCGTAGGTGTTTTCCCCTGGTGCGCGGCCGCCGTGGACGATGTTGCGGGAGGCACCGACGACGTCGCCAAGCACTGCGGAAGCAGTAGGATTACCGCCTGCGCCGTTGCCATAGAACATTAGGGAACCTGCTGCCTCTGCCTCGACGAAGATTGCGTTATAAGACTTGTTCACAGAAGCCAACGGATGATCCTTCGGGACGAGCGTCGGGTGGACGCGGGCGTTGACGGACTCGTTGCCATCTTCGTCGCGCAAGCGCTCACAGATGGCAAGCAGTTTGATGGAGTAACCCGCCTTCTTCGCAGCGGCGATGTCGTCAGCGGTGATGCTCGAGATACCCTCGCAGTAGACGTCATCAAAGGTGACTCGGGTGTAGAAGCCCAACGAAGCCAAGATGGCTGCCTTGGAAGCTGCATCATGGCCCTCGACGTCGGCGGTCGGGTCTGCCTCCGCGTAGCCCAGGCGGGTGGCCTCAGCCAGCGCATCCTCGTAGGAAGCGCCGGTGGTCTCCATCGCATCCAGGATGAAGTTGGTGGTGCCGTTGACGATACCGGAGATGCGCTGCACCTGGTCACCCGCCAGCGAGCGGCGCAGCATTCCTACCACCGGGATGGCGGCTGCGACGGCCGCCTCGAAGTAGAGGTCGACTCCCGCACGGTCGGCAGCCTCAGCCAGCTCGTCCGCGTGCGCGGCCACCAGAGCCTTGTTCGCGGTCACCACGGACTTGCCCGCATTGAGCGCGGCCAGCAGCAGCTCGCGCGGGTAGTCAATACCGCCGATGACCTCGACGACCAAGTCGATATCGTCGCGCATGACTAGCGCCTTGGCGTCGTCAGTAAGCAGGTCCTTAGGAACGCCTGGGCGCAGCTTGTTCTTGTTTTGGACAGCTACGCCACGAATCTCTGCGGGACCACCAATGCGATGTGCAAAAGCATCAGCGTTCTCCCCCAGCAGGCGGAAGACCTCGGCGCCGACAGTGCCGAAACCGAGCAGTGCAATACCTACTGCTTCGCCCTCGCCCTTGCCGGTGCGAATCTTGGTCTGTGAAGTCATATCGTCCCTCATTCGTCGGTACTGAAATTGTTAACCACACTATACAGAACGAGCTGTCTAGTTTTGGGTTTAGGGATCCAAATCATGGCCCCATATAGGAAGGCGGAGGGGCAAACCTTTTGGTCATGGCCCCACCGCCAGTGGATTTTAAGTGAATTTAATTGACTTCGAGAGCCAAAAGGTCATCGACAGTCTCGCGACGCAGCATCAGATTTGCCTGCCCATTGCGCACCGACACCACGGCCGGGCGCAGTGCGCCGTTGTAGCGCGACGCCATCATGTACTGATAGGCGCCAGTGGTTGCGAACGTGAGCAGGTCGCCGGTGGTGATGTCTCCCGGAAGCTTGCGTTCGTTGACCAAGATGTCGCCGGATTCGCAGTGGAAACCCACCACGCGGGAGTCCACGGGCTCACCGTCGGTGAAACGATTGGCTACACGCACGTCATACTCGGATTCGTAGAGCGCTGGGCGGATGTTGTCGGACATGCCGCCGTCGACGGAAAGATAACGGCGGATAGGCAGCTCGGCCTTGCCGGTCTCCACGTCCTTGACCGTACCCACGGAATAGACGGTGACTGCGCTTGCGCCCACGAGGGAGCGGCCCGGCTCGACGAGCACGAAGGGCGGCTCGATGTCGAGCTCGTGCGCGGTGCGCTCCACGGCTGCCAGGAGATCTTGTGCCAGCTTGGCGACGTCGAGTGCCTCCTCGTACTCCATGTACGGAATGCCGAAGCCGCCACCTAGGTCGAGTTCCTTAAGTGCTACACCCAGCTCGGTGTGGATACGCTTGTACAGCGAGAGCACGCGCTCTGCGGCGAGCTTAAAGCCTTCAGCGTTGAACACGGAGGAACCCACGTGGCAGTGCAGGCCCACGAGCTGAAGATTCTCGGACTCGAGGGCAGCCTTGGCGGCGTCGAAAGCCGCGCCCGTGGCCAAGGAGATGCCGAACTTCTGGTCCTCGTGCGAGGTGGCGATGAACTCATGCGTGTGGGCGTCGACACCCGGCTTGACCCGGATCATCACCGGCTGCACGCGGCCAGCGGCGCGCGCGATCTCGTTGAGCTGTGCCAGCTCGCCTTCGTTATCGAGGACGACGTGCGCGATCTCGTTGTCCACGCACAGCTCGAGGTACTCGGGCTCCTTGTTGTTGCCGTGGGCGGTCATGCGGGCCGGCGGGAAACCGGCGGCCAGCGCCACCTTGGCCTCGTTGAGGGAGGCGACGTCAAGGCACAGGCCTTCCTCGTTTACCCATTTCACGATGCGCTTGGTGATGAAAGCCTTGGAGGCATAGTGCACGTGCTCAGGGCCGCCGAAGGCGCGGGCCATGTCGCGGCAACGGGAGCGGAAGTCATCCTCGTCGAAGACGTAGAGTGGCGTGCCGTATTCTTCGGCGAGTTCCGTCAGCGGGACCCCGGCGACGGTAACCACGCCGTCTTCTTCGCGGCGCGAGTTACGGGGCCAGACGTGCGCTGGCAGCTCGTTAAAATCCATTTACATCTTCTCCGGCGCGCTAACCCCCACCATGGTGAGGGCGTTGGCGAGGACCTGACGGGCGGCGTCGGCAAGCGCGAGGCGTGCGATGTGGATTGGCTGCGTCTCCTCCCCTGCCTTCGGCAGCACCTGGCACTGGTCATAGAAGCGGTGGAACACAGCAGCAAGATCCTCGGCAAAGCGGGCGATGCGGTGCGGCTCGCGCAAGGTCGCTGCGGTGGAGACAACCTCAGGGAACTCGCCCAAGGTGCGGATGAGATCGCCTTCCTTCTCGTGGGTGAGAAGCGCGAGATCTGCATCTGCCATAGCCGCGGCGTCAAGGCCCAGCTCTTGCGCCTTGCGCAGGATGGAGCAGATGCGCGCGTGGCCGTACTGAACGTAGTAAACAGGGTTATCGGAGGACTGGGAAGCCCACAGGCCCAGGTCGATGTCGATGGACTGATCCACGGAAGAACGCACCAGGGAGTAGCGTGCGCCATCGACGCCGATGGCCTCGACGAGGTCGTCGAGAGTGATGACGGTGCCAGCACGCTTGGACATGCGCACAGCCTTGCCGTCGCGCAGCAGGTTCACCATCTGACCGATGAGAACCTCGACCTGCTCTGGGTTATAGCCCATGGCGGCAGCGGCGGCGCGCAGGCGGGCGATGTAGCCATGGTGGTCCGCACCCAGCATGTAGATAGCGAGGTCGTGGCCACGGTCGAACTTGTCCGCAACGTAGGCGATGTCGCCAGCGATGTATGCGGCGTCGCCGTCAGACTTGATGACCACGCGGTCCTTGTCATCGCCGTAGTCGGTGGACTTGAGCCACCAGGCGCCGTCCTCGAAGTAGAGCTTCTCGTTGTCCTTAAGGTGCGCCACGGCCTTGTCAACGGCGCCGGACTCGAACAGGGAGTTCTCGTGGAAGTAGACGTCGAAGTCAACGCCAAACTCGTGCAGGGACTCCTTAATGTGGTCAAACATCATTTCCACACCAGCGGCGCGGAACTTCTCGCGGACCTCGTCCTCGGTGCCCTCGAGTGCATCGGGGACCTGGTTTTGGACGTTGGCTGCGATCTCCTGGATGTACTCTCCGCCATAGCCGTCCTCCGGAGTCGGCTCGCCCTTGGCCGCAGCCACGAGCGAGTTGGAGAAGCGGTCGATCTGGCGGCCATGATCGTTGAAGTAGTACTCGCGGGTTACCTCAGCGCCGGAGGCTTCGAGCACGCGGCCGAGGGAATCGCCCACGGCTGCCCAACGGGTGCCGCCCAGGTGGATCGGACCGGTGGGGTTAGCGGAGACGAATTCGAGGTTAATCTTCTGGCCTTTGTAGGCATCGTTGTGGCCGTAGTTAGTGCCTGCTTGGCGGACCTGGTCCACGATGGCGCCCTGTGCGGCGGCTGCCAGGCGGATGTTCAGGAAGCCCGGGCCTGCGATCTCGGCGACGTCAATGGCGTCGTGCTTAGCCAACGCCTCGGCCAGCCAGGTGGCCAGCTCGCGCGGATTCACGCCGGCCTTCTTGGCTACCTGCAGGGCAAGGTTGGTGGCGTAGTCACCGTGCTCGGGATTACGCGGACGCTCCACGGTCACGGTCTCAGGAAGGACGGCGGTGTCGAGCTCGTGTTCGCTCAATACAGCGACTGCGGTCTCTTTAATAAGCACAGAAAGATCTACGGGATTCATAGCGTCAAAGTCTATCGTCCCGCGCTGACATGAGCAGCATCAGGCACGCGTTGGGGTCTTTTATAACAGCAAGCAACTTGTGTGACATATGCCCTTTATTGCGAAACTTACGCGAAAAGGCTCGCTCAAGTTTTAGGCTTTAGAAAGACTGTGTATTAAATAAGACACTCGTTTTCCTTCTAGAGACTTGGGTAACTATGAACACTTTCCAAATATCGACGGATGCCATTGGCGGTAGCCTCGGCCTTTCCGCTGCCGTAGCGACACTTCCCCTCATCGCCTTCTTCATCATGTTGCTGGGTCTTAAGGCTCGCGCACATACCTCGGGTGCTGTGGCACTCATCGTGGCTCTCGCCATTGCTATCTTCGGCTTCGACATGCCCACGGGCATGGCGCTGTCCTCCGCCGCACGCGGTGGCCTCTTTGGCTTGTTGCCGATTGTCTGGGTGATCATCACCGCCATTTGGTTCTACGAGATCACCGTGGCCTCTGGGCGTTTTGAGGATCTTCGCAAGACTTTCGACCTGCTTGGCGACGGTGACATCCGCATCCAGGCCATCCTCATCGCGTTTTGCTTCGGCGGCCTGCTTGAGGCTCTCGCCGGCTTCGGCGCCCCAGTGGCGATTACCGCGACGATGATTCTGGCGCTGGGTGTCAAGCCGCTCAAGGCTGCCACGACTGTACTCATCGCCAACACTGCACCGGTTGCCTTCGGCGCGGTGGGCATTCCAGTGACCACCGCCGGTGAGGTGGGCGGCCGTACCGCCGAGCAGACTGCTGATATCGCAGGACTTATTTCCTTGCAGGTGCTGCTGATTGCAGCGGCAGTCCCCTTCTTCATCCTGTTCATCTTGGACGGAGTCCGCGGCGTCAAGGAAGCCGCCCCGGCTGCTGGCGTCATCGGCGTTTCTTTTGCCATCGCGCAGTGGGCTGCGGCCAACTTCTTTGCCTACCAGCTCACCAACGTTGTGGCCTGCATCGTCTCGCTGGGCTGCGCGTTCGTATTTCTGCGCATGTGGAAGCCAAAGGGCGTTGCTGAGCTGCGTGAGCGCATGGGCATTCCGGCGCAGCAGGCAGTCACCGACTTGTCCGGCAGCCGCATCTGGATGGCGCTGCTGCCCTACGCAGTCGTGACCGCAGTCTTCGCGGTAGCTACCGCAGCTCCGAAGCTCTTTGGGTTCTGGAAGATTAAGTTCGCCTGGCCGGGCCTGGATGGCACAGTCCTTGACTCTGCTGGCAAGGTAATGGACACCTCGTTTAGCTTCAATGTCTTTGGCAACCCGGGCACGCTGTTGCTCATCTCCGGACTCATCGTGGCCATCATCTTCTGGATCTTCAACGAGAACGGCCACTACCACCTGCCGAAGTCTGCCCCACTGAAAAAGTTCGGTGAGGTTTGCTCCCGCATGAAGTTCTCTGCGTTGACCATCATCTTGGTTCTCGCTTTGGCCTACACCATGAATTACTCCGGCCAGACCATCTCTATCGGTGAATTCGTGGCCTCCGCGGGCGGCATCTTCGCGCTCTTCGCGCCGGTGCTGGGCTGGATCGGCACTGCAGTTACCGGTTCGGATACCTCGGCCAACGCCCTCTTTGCCAACCTCCAGGTCACCGCTGCAGAACGCATCGGCGTCAACCCAGACCTCATGCTGGCGGCGAATACCGCCGGTGGCGTTGTGGGCAAGATGATCTCCCCGCAGTCGCTGGCCATCGCCGCAACGGCAGTTCAGATGGAGGGCGAGGAGTCCCGCATCCTCAAGGCAGTCGTGGGCTACTCGCTCGTCTTCCTGGCCGTCGTGTGTGTCATTGTGTTCCTCATGACCAACGCGTTGGGCTTCCTAGTTCCTTAAAACTTCTGCCCCTAAAGAAAGTCTCCGCATCCGCTGCAATTACAGCCGCGCGATGGGGAGACTTTTGTCTACCCCCAAAAGGTATATTGCCTTAAAGTGACGCATCACTCATCAGAAACCACAAGTTCCCCACGAGACGCACGGCGGTAGTGGTTTGCGCACGTAATAAATTTCGCAACATTAGTGTTGCAGAATAACCGCAGCTAGACGGCATTTTCACTATGAAATTCTGCGTTTTTATCGGTATTATTTAAGGCACACCCATAAAAATTAGCCCACCCAAGTACGCGCTGACTTCCATGGCACATACTGGGCAGTTAAAGGAGCGCAAGCATGCGAATTGCACTTTTTTCTACGTGCATTGGTGACGCCCTCTTCCCGGACGCTCACAAGGCAACCGCACTAATCCTCTCCCGTTTGGGCCACGAAGTGGTCTTCCCAGAAGAGCAAACTTGTTGCGGCCAGATGCACATCAATACTGGTTACCAGAAGGAAACACTGGGCATGATCCGCAGCTACGCGGACGCGTTCGCAGATCCTTCCATCGATTACGTGGTTTCCGCCTCCGGCTCGTGTGTTGGCGCAGTTCGTGAGCAGCACGTCAAGATTGCTGACCGGTTCGGCTCCTCCGCTGACGTGGATGGCGCTAAAAAGGCCTCCCAGAAGACCTTGGACCTGCCCGAATTCCTCGTGGACATCGAGCAGCGCACCAACCTCGGCGCTTTCTTCCCGCACAAGGTCACCTACCATGCTTCCTGCCACGGCTTGCGCTTCCTGAAGCTCGGTGACCGCCCGTACCAGCTGCTGAGCAAGGTCGAGGGAATCGACCTCGTGCCGCTCGAAAACGTCGAAGAGTGCTGTGGCTTCGGCGGCACCTTCTCACTTAAGAACCCAGAGGTCTCCCAGGCCATGGTTTCTGACAAAACCCGCCACGTGAAGGACACCGAAGCCGAGTACCTCACCGGCGGCGACTCCTCTTGCCTTATGAACATCGGCGGCGCACTAGCGCGCCAGCGCAGCGGCGTTCGCGTGCTGCACATGGCTGAAATTTTGGCCTCCACCAAGGAACACCCTTGGACCCCTGAGACGGCCGCTTACTCCAAGGAGAAGATGCTCTAATGACTTCCTTCCTCGACACCACCCCGCCTCGCGCGCCGGAGGGCTACGGCAACCTCCGCGGCGAGAAGGCATTCGTTCCACTCGCCCACGTTGGCCTCAACAACGCGACCCAGCGTCGTAACCTGCACCACGCCACCACCACCATTCGTAATAAGCGTGCCAACGCCGTCGAAGAGCTGCCGGACTGGCAGAAGCTGCGCGACGCCGGCTCCGCAATCAAAGAAGACGTTGCTGCCCGCATGCCGGAACTTCTCGAGCAGTTCGAGGAGCAGGTAACCAAGCGCGGCGGCATCGTCCATTGGGCACGCGACGCTAAGGAAGCCAACGAAATCATCGAGGGCCTTATCCGCGAGACCGGCGAGACCGACATCGTCAAGGTCAAGTCCATGGCAACCCAGGAAATCGGCCTGAACGAGCACCTCGAGTCCGTAGGGATCAATGCCCGCGAAACCGACCTGGCTGAGCTCATCGTTCAGCTGGGCGAGGATAAGCCCTCCCACATCCTGGTTCCGGCCATCCACCGCAACCGTGCCGAAATCCGTGACATCTTCGTCAACAAAATGCCGCACACGGATGAATCCCTAAAGGCTGAGCCAGCCGAACTCGCGGAGGCTTCTCGTACCTTCCTGCGCGAACAGTTCATGAAGGCCAAGGTTGCCATCTCCGGCGCGAACTTCGGCGTTGCCGAGACCGGCACCATCAACATTGTGGAGTCCGAGGGCAATGGCCGTATGTGTCTGACCCTGCCGGAGACCCTGATTACCGTGATGGGCATCGAAAAGCTCGTGCCAACTTTCCAGGACCTTGAGGTCTTCCTGCAGCTGCTGCCGCGTTCTTCCACAGCAGAGCGCATGAACCCATACACCTCCATGTGGGCGGGCGTAACTGAAAACGACGGCCCGAAGAACTTCCACCTGATTCTTTTGGACAACGGTCGTACCGCTGCCCTGTCCAGCCCGATTGGCCACCAGGCTCTCAAATGCATCCGTTGCTCGGCTTGCCTTAACGTTTGCCCGGTCTACGAGCGCGCCGGCGGCCACGCATACGGCTCCGTTTACCCTGGCCCGATTGGCATCTCCCTGACCCCACAGCTGACCGGTATGAAGGACCACCACGATCCTTCCGCCAGCCTGCCTTATGCATGCTCCCTGTGTGGACGCTGCGACGAGGTTTGCCCGGTGAAGATTCCGCTTTCTGAGGTCATCCTGGAGAACCGCCACCAAAAGGTCACCCACGCTACCCCACCAGTCGAGTCCAAGCTCTTCAGCGTGGTTCAGCTGGTCTGGGGTCACCCGAAGATCTGGAACCAGGTCACGCACATGGTTGCGCTGGGCCGCGTTCTCGGCGGATTCAACGGAGTGATGGACAAGCTCCCGTTGTTCCTGTCCGGGTGGTCCGATGCCCGCGATACTGCTGTTCCACCAAAGAAGTCTTTCCGTCAGTGGTTCGACTCCGATGAAGCTAAAGAACTGCTCGCCCAGGCCAAGAAGGAGGGCATCAAGTGAGTACCGCCAAAGAAGAGATCCTGAAGCGCATTCGCACCGCGCAGAAGCAGGCAGGCTTGTCCGATCACGTGGAGGCACCGCGTGAGTACGACACCAAGGGCACGCTCAATGCCGACGAGCTGCGTGACATGCTTGTGGAACGCCTCGAGGATTACAAGGCCGCAGTCCACGTGACCACCGAGGCTGAGCTGGCAGAGACCATTTCCCAGATTTTCACTAACAAGGAATGCTCCAAGGTCACCTACGCTCAGGGAATGGACGCAGCGCTTATCGACGCCATCACGTCCAACGCCACCTTCACCCCTGACGATCCAACTTCGGATCCGCGCGAACTCGACACCGTTGATGCTGTGCTGACCGAGTCCCACGTCACCTCGGCACAGACTGGCACCATCGTG
Organism: Corynebacterium sp. HMSC06C06; assembly: GCF_001807295.1. NCBI lineage: Bacteria > Bacillati > Actinomycetota > Actinomycetes > Mycobacteriales > Corynebacteriaceae > Corynebacterium > Corynebacterium sp. HMSC06C06. Next base: position 2,119 of record NZ_KV788492.1, on the reverse strand, counting down.
CTAGAAGCCGGCCCACTGTGTGGTCGCCGCGCCCTAACTTTGGTTCCGGATCGTCACGTCTGCATCGTGCGCAAGGACCAGATCGTCTACGGAGTTCCGGAGATGGTCTCTCGCATTAACCCGGACTTCCCCGCTACGTGGATCTCCGGCCCGTCTGCTACCTCTGACATTGAGCTCTCCCGTGTGGAGGGCGTCCACGGTCCGCGCGACCTCATCGTGGTCATCGTGAAGTAGCCAGGCTAGCTAGACGCCACACCACTAAAGCTAGACACCACACCACTAAGTAGCCCCCGCATTGGCTACTTGGTGACAGCATGCGCTAGAATCACACCGTTGATATCTGGCGCATGCCGCATATCTTTTGCCTCCGTAGCTCAGCGGATTAGAGCATCGGTTTCCGGTACCGAAGGTCGCAGGTTCGATCCCTGTCGGGGGCACAATTTCTCCCCTCGCTTTCTCGGCGTTCAACCCCAGCAGGCGAGGGTTTTACCTTCGCCCCTTATCTTTCAACTCATTGTTAAAAGTTCAGGCATTAGGTCAAAGACAGCGAATTCTTTTCAATCTATTTCGATAGGAATCCCCCTACCGCTCGAAGTCAAAGAATCATTCCTAAGAATGATCCCGCAGGCTGTAAGGTCAGGGCCATGGAATCGACGTCTCGTCCGAAACGGGCCTACCTCTCGTTTATCGCAACCGCGTTAGCGTTCTTCGTGGTGCCGGGGATTGTGGGCGCGGCTCTTAGTGGGAGTACAGCGACTGTGTCCATGCTGGTGCTGCTGCCAGTGATGGCGTTGGCATTGGGCATACTGGACGGCCGGCTCTTCCGCTATACACTGTCCTTTCCGCTCATTGCAGCTTTTATGTTTTGGCTTTCTACCAAGATGTACTACAACACCGGTACGTGGATTTACGCAGTTGAAGTCGTCCTGCTTGCTTGGTTGGGCAGCTGGTTAACAGGAAGGAAGGCCTAGATCATGGAAACGTGGACTCTTGACCATCCGGAGGCCGGAAAACTCGAAGTCACGGTCGGCCCAGATGTGGAGTTTGCTGAAGCTTATGAAGACTGGCCGCAAGAACCGAGCGAGCAAGAATACAACGCCCTGGACGCCAACATGCCGCTTAAAGAAAGAATCCGGGCATTCATTAATAATCCACCTATTCGCGTGCAAGTTTGCCTCGACGGCGAAGTCCTTGGAAGGTACACCTCGTTGTCTTCGGCGCGAGTGGCACTAAAACAAATCGATACCGACGCGCTGCACGGCTTCGATGCCGTCAACCGCACGAAGCCGCACCTCAAGCTCCACGCGAATGCTCTCGACGAGTTGCTCGAGGTGACTTATCACAACGGCAAAGAGGTCATCGAGTTTGAGCCACCAGCTGGCAGCCGTGGTGCGCGGCGTCGCGAAGCAATGGAGCAAAGTCCCGTTAAACGCGTGACCTATCCCCTCCTCGCGGGCCTTGGTAAAGGCGGTTGGGCGTTGGCTGTTATCGTGCTCGGCCCAATCCTGCGCAAGCTTTTGGGCTTGCTGCCTATTCCCGACATCGACTGGCCAGATCTTCCAGACCTCCCCGAGCTTCCCCAAATCCATCTGCCAACCATCAGTATCGATTGGCCGAACATCAACTCGCCGAACATCGATTTCCCTGACCTCCCGGCGCTGCCCGAGTGGATGGTTTTCTTGCTCGATAACTCGAAGGTGTGGGTGCCCATCGTCATCGGTATCGCCATCGGCATGATGTCCATCCGCAACCACAAAAAGTCCGAACAGCATAAGAGGCAATGGCAGGACGGCGGCGAAATCGGCGCGGAGGTCCACGATGACCATGACCAGTTTCTACGCCTCGAGTCCGGCCAGGGCCGCATCATGATTGGTGAAGACAAGAACAACCTGGACATCGACCAGGTAGTCGAAGACGACTTTGCCATCTTCGTACCAGCTGGCAAGTGGCACAACTTCGTCAACAAGGGTTCCGAGCCGGCAAAGCTCTACTCCATCAACGCCGCACCGGAACACGTTAAGGGCACCGTCCACGAGACCAAGGAAGACGCGGACAACGATCCGAACGAGCAGCACTAATTGCGGCAGGGCGGATTCTAGGCGTCGTTGCACCATTGGTT
>NZ_KV788491.1:113999-132390 GCF_001807295.1 Corynebacterium sp. HMSC06C06 | reverse complement strand
AGTTACCGCCGACATAAAACAACAAACAACAACTACATACACAAGAAGGAGCACAACCCACCACAAGGGAAATGCTCCTTCTTTTCGTCTTTCTCGAGGGCCGGCCCCTGACTACAACGTCAGGGACCAGCCCTCTCTTGATCGTTTTGCCAAAGTTGACCATAAAGGTTGTCCGGAATGTGACCCGCAGGTGCGCGGTGTTACCTATGGGGCGCTAGTGTAGGGGAGATAGTTCTGTTTCATTTCATCCCTCACCGTTAGGAGACCCCTTTATGAGTCCAACAAGCAGCGCAGCGGCCCGCGCCGTCGAGCTATTCAAGCAATACGGTCAAGGCGATACCGCAGTTACTGCACTGGACCATGTCAACGTGGAATTCGAGCGCAACAAGTTCACCGCAATCATGGGCCCGTCTGGCTCCGGCAAGTCGACGCTGATGCACACAATGGCGGGCTTGGACTCCGCAACGAGCGGCTCGGCTTTCATCGGCGATACGGACATGTCGCAGCTCAAGGATAAAGAGATCACCGCGCTGCGCCGAGACCGTCTAGGCTTTATCTTCCAGTCCTTCAATCTGGTGCCTACCCTCACCGCTGCAGAAAACATCACTCTGCCGATGAACATTGCGGGCAAGGACGTCGACCAGGCGTGGTTTGAAGAAGTGACCACGCGTCTAGGGCTCGCACAACGACTTACCCACAGGCCGGCTGAACTCTCCGGCGGTCAGCAGCAGCGCGTCGCCTGTGCGCGTGCGCTCGTGGCACGTCCAGAGATCATCTTTGGCGATGAACCCACCGGTAACCTAGACTCCAATTCCTCGGCGGAAGTGCTCGATATTCTTCGTACCGCCGTTGACCAGGATGATCAGACTGTGGTCATCGTGACTCATGACGCTAAGGCGGCGTCATACGCAGATCGCGTAATTTTCCTCGCCGACGGCAAGCTCGTTAATGAGCTGGAGAACCCAACCATGGAATCCATCCACAAGGTCATGGCGGAGATTGAGAGCTAATGGCAAAAAACAACACTATGCGCAAGGTCTCCTTGCGCAATATCATCGCGCATAAGCTGCGACTTACGCTGACGCTCCTTGCGGTGGTGCTGGGCACCGCGTTCATCGCTGGTTCCTTCATGTTCACCAACTCGCTTTCGAACACGTTTGATGCCGCGGTCTCCAACAGCTTCACCGGCGTGGACGCTGCGGTGAGCAAGAAGGACTCGGGCCCAGAGCTGGACGAGAAGCTGCGAAGTGAGCTCGCCAAGGACACCAAGGTGGGCAACGTTAACATCGAAGGCGCCCAGACGGTCGTTGTGGCGAACGATAAAGCAGAAGCCTTCCAGACCGCCGGGGGCACTGCCCACGTGCGCCCCTATTACCAGGCCGACGAGACCGTGGGCGAGCCCGGCGAGATCGTCGAGGGCGAGGCTCCGCAGGGCCCCGGCGAGGTTCTCATCAATGTCACCGCAGCAGAAAAGTTTGGTGTCACGGTGGGGCAGAAGCTCATCGTGGTCCATCCGGACAAGCGTGACGAGGTGAAGGTCGTTGGCATCGAGAAGCCAGCACTCGACGCAGGTCAGGCGTTGACACTGCAGATGGATAACAAGGCCTTCGCGCAGCGCTATGGAAATCCCCGGCAGCTGAAGGTCTCTGCGGCGGAAGGTGTAACTCCCGAGCAACTCGTGACCCACCTGAACAAGACATACGACGTCGAGGCAGAGTCCGGCGCGAAGCTAGCCGAGGAGATCTCTGACGCCATTTCTTCCGCGCTGAAGTTCGTCAATTACTTCCTTATCGCCTTCGGCCTCATCGCCCTGCTGGTCGGTACGTTCATCATCGCTAATACCTTCTCTATGATCGTCGCGCAGCGCACCAAGGAATTCGCTCTCTTGCGCGCCCTTGGCGCCTCCCGCCGCCAGATCACCCGCTCCGTGGTGGTCGAGTCCTTTATCGTCGGCCTCATCGGTTCCGCGGTAGGCGTTGTCGCAGGCATGGGCTTGGTGGCCATCATCAAGGCAATGCTGAAGTCCCAGGGCATGCCGATGGATGGCAACCTTGGCTTGAACCTGAGCGCCATTATCGTCCCCATTTTGTTGGGCGCCGCGGTCACGGTGGTATCGGCGTGGGCGCCGGCTCGCCGCGCCGGTACGGTGGACCCCGTTGAGGCAATGCGCACCACCGAATCGGCCGCTGGTTCCTCGCTGAAGGTCCGCACCATCATCGGCGGTTTGCTCATGGTGCTGGGCGCCATCTTCGTTGTGGTGGGTGTGCTTATCGACGCCGGTACCGGCATCCGCGCCAGCCTCGTCGGCCTCGGAGCCCTCAACTTGATTCTGGGATTTGCCCTCGCAGGCCCGGCGTTGTCGCTGCCCATCGTTCCTACTTTGGGAAGAATCATCGGTGCACCTTTCGGGGCCGTCGGCAAGCTTGCGTCTACTAACTCCAAGCGCAACCCACGGCGTACCGCTGCTACCGCCTTTGCTTTGACCTTGGGCGTGGCGCTGGTGACGGCGATCGGCATGCTTGGCGCCACGATGAAGTCTTCCGTTGCGGATACTCTGGAAAAGGACATCAGTGCCGATTACCTGCTCTCCGGCCCATCCCAGGGCAATTTCCCGACTCCGGCCGAAACTGGCGAGCGCGCTGCAGACACCGAGGGGGTGGGTCAGGTGGTTACGGTGGGTACCGCTCCGGTACAGATCGATGGCCAGGCCTCGATGCAATATGGCTCGCGATATTCCATGACTGAGACGGTCAGCGGCAATCCGAGCGATGTCTTCAAACTTACGATGACGCAGGGAGATGCGGGCATCGCCGAGGGCGGATTCGTGGCTGATAAGACCACTGCGGAGAAGCAGGGCTGGAAAGTCGGTGAGTCCTATAAATTGACTGGCCCGATTCCTGGCAAGTCCGCCAAGGTGGAGCTCAAGGGTATCTACGAGGACTTCCAGATGCTGCCCAAACTTGCGGTATCCCAGAAGAGCGCTGAGGAGCTCGTGCCTGCCGACGCCATCACGGTCGCCATGGTGGGTGTTAACGGCGAGGAAGGCGTGGATCTCGAGCAGCTGCGCGGCAACCTCGAGGAAGCAGTTAAGGACCTAGTCGTGGTCCAGGTTGCATCTGGTGAAGAATACGCCGGCGAAGCTGCTGGCATGATCAACCAAATGCTGTCCATCCTTTACGCGTTGCTCGCCCTCGCGGTGATCATCGCGGTGCTGGGCATCGTCAACACCCTTACGCTGGGCGTTATCGAGCGCCGCCAGGAGATTGGCATGCTGCGTGCGGTGGGCACCCAGCGTCGCCAGATCCGCACCATGATCACGCTTGAGTCTGTGCAGATCGCCGTCTTCGGTGCGGTCATGGGCATGTTGATGGGCCTCGGACTCGGTTGGTCCTTCATCAAGGTCTTGGCAGATGAAGGCCTTAATAACGCCGTTGTACCGTGGGGCATGCTGGCAATTCTGCTCGTGGGTTCCGCGGTGGTTGGCGTGCTCGCCGCACTGTGGCCAGCGCAGGGCGCATCGAAGACGCCGCCACTCGATGCCATTGCGGACTAGAAGTTGTTGTAGATAAGCGGGGCCCACATGGCCCCGCGCCAAGCCAGGACCACGCCGAGGGCGAGGGTCCAGAAGAGGTACTGGGTGAATTTCCAGTACCTCTTCTTTTTGATCATTTCGCCTAGCTCCTTGGCCAAGGTCGACCAGGTGGAAAGGCCACCTGCGAGACCTACGATGGCGAGGGGATAGATGGTGTTGGCTAAGGGGGCGTCGACAAGCATGGCGAAGCCATAAGCCAAGCCGATTGCCAGCGCTCCGCACATGTTGGAAGCGAAGGTACAGACCGGCGCGGGGAGCACCTTGGTGAAGCCGTAGCGCCCTATGCCGCCTAAGAAAGCGCCAAACAGGATATAGAAAAGGGTCATCGTGGGGCCACCTTGTCACCGATGAGGTAAGCGCCCACGCATCCAAGCACCGTGGCCACCACGTAGCCCGCAGCGATGGCGGGGGAGGCGCCCGAGGTGAGGTAGGCGAACGTGGCGAAGCTGGTAAAACCTCCCAGCACACCCGTGCCCCAGAAAGGCTTGGGCTTGAAATAGCCCATTAGTGCGCTGCCGAAGATGTTAATAATAAGCAGCGGCAACATCCCGCCGCCTAAGAGTGCGGACAAAAAATAGCGGGCCACGGCGCCAAGTGCGGCGCCGGACCCGACTACTAGTGCTTGAGGCATGCCCTACATGTTACTTCCAGTCCATCTGCTGGGAGCGCACGAACTCCTCAACGTCCTCGATTGGCTTGTTGAGCTTGGGATCGAACTCCAGGTAGGCCTTGGTCTCGCGGGCGATGAGACCGGAGAGGATAAGCAGGCCGATGAGGTTCGGGATGGCCATGAGGCCGTTGGCCAGGTCGGAGAAGGACCATACGACGTCAAGCTCGGTCACCGCGCCGATGAAGACGACGACGGTGAAGAACATGCGGTATGGGATGGTGGCCACTCGGCCGAAGAGGGAGGACAGTGCGCGCTCACCGTAGTAAGACCAGCCGACGATGGTGGAGAAGGCGAAGAAGATGATGGACAGGGAGACAATAGTGCCGCCCCAATGGCCGGGCAGGCCGGCCTCGAAAGCCTTGGCGGTCATGATGCCGGCTTCGTCGCGTCCCATGTCCCACACGCCGGTCACCACGATGACAAGGCCGGTGATGGTCACGACGATGAGCGTATCGATGAATGTCTGAGTCATGGAGACGAGTGCCTGACGGGCTGGGTGCGGGGTCTTGGCGGCAGCTGCTGCGATTGCGGCGGAACCCATACCAGACTCGTTGGAGAAGATACCGCGGGCGACACCGTATTGGATGACCATGATGATGGAGGAACCGACGAAGCCGCCGGCCGCGGAGGTGCCGGTGAAGGCATCAGTGAAGATGAGGCCCAGTGCTTCTGGAATCTGGCCGGCGTTGCCGATAAGGACTACGAGGCCGCCGACCACGTAGATGATGATCATCAGCGGCACGAAGGCGGAGGTGATGCGGCCAATGGCCTGGATGCCGCCCAGAAGAACTGCGCCGACGAGTACGAACATGAGCGCGCCGGAGGCTACTGGGGTGACTCCGAAGGCGGATTCCATGTTGGTGGCCACGGAGTTGGCCTGCGTCAGGTTGCCGATACCGAAGGATGCAAATACTGCGAAGATGGCGAAGGCGGTAGCGAGAGTTGTGCCGAGTGGGCCCTTGATGCCGCGTTTCAGGTAGTACTGCGGTCCGCCGGCCTGCTCACCCTTGGAGTCGGTGGTGCGGAAGCGGACACCGAGGTACGCCTCGGCGTACTTGGAGGCCATGCCCATGAGGCCCGTGACCCAGATCCAGACGAGGGAACCTGGGCCGCCGATGGACAGCGCGGTGGCGACGCCGACGATGTTGCCCACACCGACGGTAGCGGCGAGTGCAGTGGTAAGTGCCTGGTAGTTGGAGATATCGCCTTCGGCGGACTTGTCGTCGGGGTGGTCGACGAAGGCGTGGCGCAGGGCGCGACCGAGCGTGCGGAACTGAATGCCGCCGAGGCGGATGGTCAGCCATAGTCCAGTACCGAGCAGGAGCGGAATAAGGACGAAGGGTCCCCAGACCACGCCGCCCACCGTATCGAGAGTATTTTGCACTGAATCCATGCTGAGAAACTACTACATAATAGAAATTCAGTTAAGGGAGTTAGTAATTTGAGTTCGCATTTTCCCCCTTGTGGGGGTTGAAAGTGCTGCGAAATCATGTGGGACAGGGCAAGCTTGGCAGGAGAATCAATCGCAGACGTCTAAGGAGACTCCCCCATGGCCCACGAGCGCGCCGGTCAGTTGGCTCAGCCGAGTGACCTCATTGATATTGCTGAGCTGGTCACCGCGTACTACACCCGTACTCCGGATGTGGAGAATCCGGATCAGCAGGTAGCTTTCGGCACCTCGGGCCACCGCGGTTCCGCCTTGGATACGGCCTTCAATGAGAACCACATTCTGGCGATTACCCAGGCGATCGTGGACTACCGCGCGGAGCAGGGGACTACCGGTGCTATCTTTATCGGTCGCGATACCCACGCGCTTTCGGAGCCAGCAATGGTCTCGGCCTTGGAGGTTCTCTTGGCTAATGGCCTCGAGGTCCGCGTCGATGACCGCGGCCGCTACACCCCGACCCCGGCTGTCTCCCACGCGATTCTCACCAACCTGGGTACCGACGGCATCGTGATTACGCCGTCCCACAACCCACCGCGCGATGGTGGCTTCAAGTACAACCCGCCAACTGGTGGACCGGCCGATACCTCTGCCACGGACTGGATTGCGGAGCGCGCCAACAACTACCTGCGTGCTGACCTTGAGGGCGTCAAGCGCGTGCCTGTCGACGGCGTGCTCGACGAGCGCTGCGTCAAGCACAACTACGTGGATAACTACGTGGCTGATCTGCGCAACGTGGTGGACATGGATGCCATCAAGAAGTCTGGCCTGCGCATCGGCGCGGACCCGATGGGCGGCGCTTCTGTCGATTATTGGGCAGCAATCGCCGCGCACTACGAACTCAACATGACCGTGGTTAATCCGGAGGTAGACGGAACTTTCCGCTTCATGACCCTGGATACAGACGGCAAGATTCGCATGGACTGCTCTTCGCCGAACGCCATGGCTTCTCTCATCGGCAACCGTGACAAGTACGATCTCGCCACCGGCAACGATGCCGACGCTGACCGCCACGGCATCGTCACCCCGGATGCTGGTCTCATGAACCCGAATCACTACCTCGCTGTGGCTATCGAGTACCTGTTTAGCCACCGCCCCAACTGGGGCAATGCCGGCGTGGGTAAGACCTTGGTTTCCTCTTCCATGATCGATCGCGTGGTGGCCAAGCTGGGCCGCGAGCTCGTCGAGGTGCCGGTAGGTTTCAAGTGGTTTGTGCCGGGTCTCGTGGAGGGAACCATCGGCTTCGGTGGCGAGGAATCTGCGGGTGCTTCCTTCCTGCGCTTTGACGGAACCGTGTGGTCGACTGACAAGGACGGCATCATCTTGGACCTGCTTGCGGCCGAAATCACAGCGGTGACTGGAAAGACCCCTTCGCAACGCTACGCGGAGCTGGCCGAAGAGTTTGGTGTGCCTGCCTATGCGCGTACCGACGCCCCCGCCAACCGTGAGCAGAAGGCGGTTCTGAAGAAGCTGTCGCCGGAGCAGGTTACCGCCACTGAGCTGGCCGGAGAGGAAATCACTGCCAAGCTGACGGAGGCGCCAGGCAACTGTGCGGCCATCGGTGGTCTCAAGGTGACAACGCAAAATGCATGGTTTGCCGCGCGCCCATCTGGTACGGAAGACAAGTACAAGATCTATGCCGAATCCTTCCTCGGTGAGGAACATCTCAGGAAAGTCCAAGAGGAAGCACAGGCTCTCGTTTCTCAAGTCCTAGAAGTTTAGGGTTAAACTAAATCGCGTGACCAAGAAAATTGACAAGAAGCTGATTCTGGACGTCGTCAGTGCGTTTGCTCGCTTCTATATGGCTTATATCTGGATTAAGGCCGGCGTGGCCAAGCTTGGCGAACCGCTGTCCGTAATGCAATCCATCAAGGCCTATGAAATCTTTACCCTGGAATGGTCGGGGTACCTGGCCAACATCATCGGACCGCTTGAGATTATCGGCGGAGTGCTTTTGCTTCTCGGCCTGTTCCTGAAGCCTTCCGCCAAGGTGGGAACCATCGTTTTGGCGCTGTTCATGATTGGAATTGGTCAGGCTTGGTTGCGTGGTCTTGGGATTGACTGCGGCTGCTTTGAAGCAAATCCGGAACAGGATGCGCAGGTTATGAACTATATGATGACCTTGTTGCGCGATACCTTCTACATCTTCCTCATGGCGTGGACGATGGTGCGTCCGTTCAAGAAGTTTGCACTCCACCCATAGTCCCACTGATTTCCAAGACAATTCATTGCCAATGTCACGTTTTTTCTGATGGAAATGCCCAGTGTGTTGGGTATATTCTCTGTTGAGATCGTGAAACAAAACCCGCGCGAGCGGGCAACCCATAAAGGCTAGGTTTATTCACTATGGCTTCTAAAGCTACAAAAGTTTCGGACCCTAACGCGAAGGGAAGCAGTGGCTTCCTCTGGGCAGTTGGTGTCCTCCTCGTCATCGTCGCCGTGGTCATAGGCTTCATTGTGTGGAAGGGCCAGGGTGCAAAGACCGAGGCCCTCGGCGATATGCCGACTGAAGAAACTTCCATGAACATGGAGTATGACGACAACGCGGTTGTCCTCAAGGCTGCTGACGCTAAGAAGGACGCCGTTGAGGTTGAGCTCTACGAGGACTACTCGTGCCCTCACTGCGGTGATCTTGCTATTGCGAGCGACGGCGACATGAAGACTGCCATCGAAGAGGGCAAGCTCATTGTGCATGTCCGTACCCTGAACTTCCTCGACGGTAGGGATATCGAAGGTAACACCGGTCACTCCACTAAGGCTGCCGCCGCGATGGAGCAGATTGCCAAGGCCGGTGACGTTAAGACCTACTGGAACCTCCGCAAGTACCTGATGGAAAACCAGCAGGAAGTTGCTAACCAGTGGTCCTTTGAAGACTTTGCTGATGCTGCTAAGCAGCTCGGTGCTGATGACTCCTTGGTTGACTCCATCAAGAATGTTGATATCAAGAATGGCAACAAGCTGGCCAAGTTCAACTATGACAAGCTAGAGAAGGACACCGGCTCGGTTTCCTCCCCGCGCATCATCAAGGATGGCAAGGACTTCCCAGAAGAAGGCTCCGGCAAGTCAATCATGGAGTGGGTCTCCCTGATCACTGCCTAATGTGCAGGACAATCGGCATCTAGCTGGATGCTGTTCTGCTTTTCAAATTTGCGCGCTTGAACACCAGAAATATTGTTCAAGCGCGCGATTTGGTTGGGTGAAACATTAAACGATATATTTAAACGAGTTGCAACCGTCACGGTTGTACCTCCTAAGAGGGGCTATGGCGCAGCTGGTAGCGCACCACACTGGCAGTGTGGGGGTCACGGGTTCGAATCCCGTTAGCTCCACCGCATCGCAACTACGCGAAGCAACCACAATTTAAATACCTACTCTGGGGCTATGGCGCAGCTGGTAGCGCACCACACTGGCAGTGTGGGGGTCACGGGTTCGAATCCCGTTAGCTCCACCACCTAGAGGGCAGACCGTGATGTCTGCCCTCTCTTTTTGTTTTCCCATGGCAGAGGTGCTGTTTCGGCGCGCTGCTTTGGCATTGGATCTGCGTATCTGCCAACGAAGGTGTCAGTTTTTCGTTGGTGGGGCGCTTCGTTGTCAGTTATGCAGGTGTTGGATCTGGGTAGTCTGGGCGCCATGGACGTTTACACCAAGAAAGTGCGCACCGCCGACCAAGCTGGCGCCGAGGCCGCTGGTCTGCGGTGGCTGGCCGAGGCCCGCCCCGACGTGGTGGTAGAGGTGACGGGGGTTAGTGCGACGTCGATAAGCACGCGGCGTGTTGTGCAAGCGACGCCAACCGCGGATGCTGCCCGTGCGTTCGGCAGGGCGCTGCGCGAGGTGCATGACGCAGGCGCCCCGGCATTTGGTGCGCCGTCATCGGGATGGGAAGGCAAGAACTACATCGGACGAATCGAGCAGGACTGCACGCCCACCAGCGAGTGGGGTGAGTTCTACGTGGAGCAGCGCGTTTTACCCTTTGTGGAGGGCACGGATCTGCCAGGCGACGTCGCAGACGTAGTGCGCCGGGCTGCCGACGCCGTCCGTCGCACGCAGTGGGACGTGTCCCCAGCCCGCATCCATGGCGACTTGTGGGCGGGAAACGTGCTTTTCACGGCAGATAGTGCAGTGATGATCGATCCGGCAGCGCATGGCGGTCACCCGTATACCGACCTAGCCATGCTGGAGCTTTTTGGAACGCCCTTCTACGACGACATCCTCCGCGGCTACGGTGCCGGGGACGATGTGGCGACGTGGATTCCGACGCATCAGCTGCATCCGCTGGCGGTGCACGCGCTCACCCACGGACCGGTGTATTACCGGCCATTGGGTGCGGCAGCGCAGGCTACTTTGGAAGCGCTGGGGGAGAGCTAACGCGCCAGCGTGTGCGGGCCCGGCGGCATGATGCGCTTGTGTGCGCCGCGGTACCAGAGGTCCTCGATGCGCTGGCGTGCGGCTTCGGGAACATCTTTGCCCTCGAGGTAGTCGTCGATGTGGGTGTAGGAGACGCCGAGTGCTTCTTCGTCGGCTAACTGCGGGCGGTCTTCTTCGAGGTCAGCCGTGGGGATCTTTTTCCAGGTGGACTCAGGAGCACCCAAGTGCTGGAGCAGCAGTGCGCCCTGGCGTTTGTTGAGTCCCTCGAGTGGGAGCAGGTCGGCGGCGCCGTCGCCCCACTTGGTGAAGAACGCCGTGATGTTTTCTGCAGCATGGTCGCTGCCGAGAACGAGTGCGCCGACCTCGCCGGCGATGGCGTACTGCGCGGTCATGCGCACGCGAGCCTTGACGTTGCCGCGGTTAAAGTCGCCGAGGTTGAACTCGCCGTCGTCAGAGTTGCCGAGTGCACTGGCGACGGCGTCGTCAATCTCCTTGGTCGCAGGGGCAATGTTGACCGTAAGGCGGTGATCCGGCTGGATGAAGTCCAACGCAATTTGAGCGTCGTCCTCGTCGGCCTGCACACCGTGCGGCAGGCGCACAGCCCAGAACTGGGTTCCCTCCACGCGCGCCACGGCAAGCTGTGCCAAGCGGCCAGCCAAAGTGGAGTCTTGGCCGCCAGAAATCCCCAGCACGAAGCCCGTCGCGCCAGTTTTGCGGAGGTAGTCTGCGAGAAATTCGACGCGTGACTCCACCTCTTGTTCTGGATCGATCAAGGGCTTTGTACCCAGGTGTTTTATGATGCTGTGCTGCAGTTGCGCTCCGGTCTGTGACATGACGCCCATGGTAGCGGCCTGTAAGGATAAACGAGTGAAAAATCATTCTTTCGTCAAAGCCGTTGCCATCGTTGCCGCGCTCGGTGGGCTGCTCTTTGGCTACGACACCGGCGTCATGTCCGGTGCCCTTTTGTTTATTGGCCCCGAGTTCGACATGAATTCCCACGAAGAAGGCTGGGTTACCTCCATGCTGCTCGTGGGCGCGGCTTTCGGCGCGCTCGTGGCCGGCCGCGTGGCAGATGCGTTGGGCCGCCGCAAGACGCTGATTCTCGGCGGCTGCGTCTTTGTCCTTGGCTCCATCTGGTGTGCCCTGGCCGACACCGTATTTATGCTGGCCCTGGCGCGCGCGTTTCTAGGCGTGGCGGTCGGTGCGGTATCTATTGTCTCGCCGATGTACATTTCGGAAATCTCACCGGCGCGTGTACGCGGGCGTTTGGTCTCGCTTAATACCTTGATGATCGTGGTGGGCCAGCTGCTGGCTTACCTGGTCAATTCCGCACTGGCTGGAACCGGCTCCTGGCGCTGGATGCTAGGTCTTGCCGCAGTCCCTGGTCTGCTGCTGGCAGTGGGCATGCTCTTCCTGCCCGATACGCCGGTGTGGCTGCTGAAGAAACGCAGAGTCGATGAAGCCTGGAAGCTGGCTGCGCGCGTGGGTATCCGCGGCACGGAACTCGGCACGGGTGGGTCCGCGGATAGCGTAGCCGCTGGGGGAGCGGTTAAGCGTAGCGAGTGGCAGCGCCTGAAAGGGGAGCGTTGGCTCCAGGTCACCGTCCTGCTCGCAATGCTCATGGGGCTCACGCAGCAAATCACGGGTGTAAACGCGATTGTCTACTTTGCCCCGACCATGATGAATCAGGTGGGTATTTCCACCTCGAACGCGGTCTACACCTCGATCCTCATCGGCACCGTTTCCGTCATTGCCTGCTGGTTCGGGCTCAAGGCTGTGGACCGCATCGGGCGCAAGCGCCTGCTCATGATCGGCCTCATCGGCAATGTGGTTTCCTTGTTGGTGCTCTCTATCGCCTATCGCTTCGCCGAAGGCTCTACCACGATGGCTTTGGTTTCGCTGGCGTTCATGGCGCTATTCATTGCTTTCCAACAAGCTGCGGTCTCGCCAACGACCTGGCTGCTCATCTCGGAACTCGTACCCGTCGAGGTGCGCGGCATTGGCATGGGCATCGCGGGCCTGTCCCTGTGGGTGACTAACTGGGCGGTGGCGCAGTTCTTCCTGCCAATGGTGGACTGGTTGACTGGCCCGGTTGCTTTCATGGTCTTCGGTTTTCTTGGCATCTTGGCTATTGCCTACACCAAGCTACTCATCCCGGAAACGATGGGGCGCAGCCTCGAGGATGTGGGCGATGAGATGCAAGAGCGATACGCTAATTAATCAGTGTTTTGGTTATGGCGCGCGCGTGGGGTAATATTTTCCCTCGTGTCATGGCCGAGCATCATCTCGGTCACGCTTTAATTATTCAACCGCATGATGTTTGCGCATAACGAAAGGAGCGCCCGATGAAGGTTCGCAAGTCGCTTCGGTCGCTGAAGAAGAAGCCGGGCGCCCAGGTTATTCGCCGCCACGGTAAGGTCTTCGTGATCAACAAGAAGGATCCGCGCTTCAAGGCTCGCCAGGGCTAAGAGTAAAAGGATTTACCTTCCAGACGCCTCCCCGGGACTTCGGTCTCGATGGGAGGCGTCTTTTTGCTTTGGGCTACGTTTGGGCGGCGTTTGGGCGGCTTTTGAGCGGCTTTTGAGCGGCTTTTGAGCACTGTGCTTGGCGACGCCTTCCTGGGGCGCCGGCGGCAAGCGGTGCAGGTGGTGCGTGAGTGGCTGGAGTGAATTATGGGTTAAAATTTAGGGGCTAATTGTGTTCTTGGTCATAGTTTTAGGTTACGGCCAGGTAAACCTGCAGGAAATCTCATCGGTGTAGTTACAGGGCTGATCGACCCTCGGGTCAACATGTGGGGTGTGGCCGGGTTGCATCCTGGGAATATCAGGCATGTAACTACTATATGTAGTGCCGTTTGCGGCTTTTGGGCACAAAGTATAGTGTCGTTGATGTTGCTCCGGAGGGCTTAGGGGAGCGCGATAAGCGCACCTGCTCGGCCAGAATCCCAGCACACTGCATACCTGAAAATCGCGTCAAAGGACTTCCCAAATGAGCATCACCCTCTACACCAAGCCAGCCTGCGTCCAGTGCAACGCAACCAAGAAGGCTCTCGACCGTGCAGGTCTCGAGTACACCTCCGTGGACGTTACCCTCGACGAGGAGGCTCGTGACTACGTGATGGCTCTCGGATACGTCCAGGCTCCAGTGGTTGAGGCTAACGGTGAGCACTGGTCCGGTTTCCGTCCAGAGCGCATCAAGGCCCTGGCTACCGTCGCTGCTTCTGCCTAAGCACCAGCTGCGCTAGGAGTTAAGCAATGCTGGTCGTGTATTTTTCCTCAGCGACGGAAAATACCCGCCGCTTTGTAGACAAACTGGGTCTGCCAAGCGCTCGCATTCCTTTGTATAAGAATGACGAGCCGCTTATCGTGAACGAGCCCTACGTCCTCGTTTGCCCCACGTACGGTGGAGGCGCTTCCATTAGCCACGAGAATTCGCGCCCGGTACCTAAGCAAGTAATTCGATTCCTAAATAATGAGAACAACCGCGGTTTGATTCGAGCCGTCATTTCTGGCGGCAACAGTAACTTTGGCGCAGACTTCGGTAAGGCGGGGGATGTCATCTCCGCAAAGTGCAAGGTCCCTTACGTCTATCGCTTCGAGCTGATGGGCTCAGATGAAGACGTAAAGATCTGCAGGGAAGGCCTCATCTCCCAGGCGGCAGCCCTCGGGCTGGACGCCGCGGCCTAAACCTTGAACAATAGGTAACTGTGAATCGAGCCAAGATGGCTCGGGCCAGTTACCTTACATATTTTCTCCACTATTTTCTCCAGCAGCGCTGCGGCGCTGTTTCACACCTCAAGAGAAAGGCTCCATCAGCCGTGACCACGCAATTGGGCAAGACCGTAGCCGAACCAGTAAAGCCAGAAGAACAGCTGGATTACCACGCGCTGAATGCATTGCTCAATCTCTATGACGAGAATGGAAAGATTCAGTTCGATAAGGATCGCGAGGCTGCGAACCAGTTCTTCCTGCAACACGTCAACCAGAACACGGTCTACTTCCACGACTTGGAAGAGAAGATGCGTTACCTGGTGGAAAACAAGTACTACGAGCCGGAGCTGCTCGAGCAGTATGACTTTGACTTCATCAAGTCCCTGTTTAAGCGCGCCTACTCCTACAAGTTCCGTTTCAAGTCCTTCCTTGGCGCGTACAAGTACTACACCTCCTACACTCTGAAGACCTTCGACGGCCGCCGTTACCTCGAGCGCTTCGAGGATCGTGTCTCCATGACTGCTTTGTTCTTGGCAGACGGTGACACCACCGTGGCTGAGCACTTGGTTGATGAAATCATGACTGGCCGCTTCCAGCCGGCCACCCCAACCTTCCTCAACGCCGGCAAGGCACAGCGCGGCGAGCTGGTTTCCTGCTTCCTGCTGCGCATCGAGGACAACATGGAGTCCATCGGCCGTTCCATCAACTCCGCTCTGCAGCTGTCCAAGCGCGGTGGCGGCGTCGCCCTGCTGCTGTCGAATATCCGCGAGTCCGGTGCGCCGATTAAGCACATCGAGAACCAGTCCTCCGGCGTCATCCCGGTCATGAAGCTTCTGGAGGATTCCTTCTCCTACGCTAACCAGCTGGGTGCTCGCCAGGGGGCAGGTGCGGTCTACTTGAACGCCCACCACCCAGACATCATGAACTTCCTCGATACCAAGCGCGAGAACGCTGACGAGAAGATTCGCATCAAGACCTTGTCTCTCGGCGTCGTTATCCCAGATATCACCTTCGAGCTGGCCAAGAAGAACGACGATATGTACCTGTTCTCGCCATATGACGTCGAGCGCGTTTACGGCAAGGCCTTCGCTGACATCTCCATCACGGAGCATTACGAAGAGATGGTCGAGGATCCACGCATTCGCAAGAAGAAGATCAACGCCCGTCACTTCTTCCAGACCGTTGCTGAGCTGCAGTTCGAGTCCGGCTACCCGTACATCATGTTCGAGGACACCGTGAACAAGGCCAACCCGGTCAAGACCGGCTGGATTAACATGTCCAACCTGTGCTCGGAGATCCTCCAGGTTAACTCTCCGTCCGTGTTCGCCGATGACCTGAGCTACGAAACCATGGGTTCCGATATCTCCTGCAACCTAGGCTCGCTCAACATCGCGATGACCATGGACTCGCCGGACTTTGGCTTGACCGTTGAGACTGCTATCCGTGGCTTGACCGCCGTGGCAGATAAGACCGCCATCAACTCCGTGCCTTCCGTGCGTAAGGGTAACGATGACTCCCACGCCATCGGCCTTGGCCAGATGAATCTGCATGGATACTTGGGCCGCGAGCACATCGAGTACGGCTCTGAGGAAGGCTTGGACTTCACCAACGCCTACTTCGCGGCAATCATGTACGCAGCGCTGCGTGCTTCCAACAAGATCGCTCGCGAACGCGGGGAGTACTTCTCCGAGTTCCCACAGTCTGAGTACGCATCTGGCGAGTTCTTCGACCGCTACGATCCAGAAGAGTTCAAGCCACGTACCGCACGTGTGCAGGAGCTTTTCGACGCCTCCTCCATCCACACCCCAACCGCTGAGGACTGGGCGGCGCTGAAGGCGGACGTCGCCAAGCATGGCCTCTACAACCGTAACCTGCAGGCAGTGCCGCCAACGGGCTCGATTTCCTACATCAACAACTCGACCTCCTCGATCCACCCGATCGCTTCGAAGATTGAGATTCGTAAGGAAGGCAAGATCGGCCGCGTCTACTACCCGGCGCCGCACATGGATAACGACAATCTCGAATACTTCAAGGACTCCTACGAGATTGGCTACGAGAAGATCATCGACACCTACGCTGAAGCCACCAAGTACGTGGACCAAGGCCTGTCCCTGACCTTGTTCTTCAAGGACACCGCCACCACGCGTGACATCAACAAGGCGCAGATCTACGCATGGCGAAAGGGGATTAAGACCCTGTATTACATCCGCCTGCGCCAGATGGCACTGGAAGGTACCGAGATCGAGGGCTGCGTCTCCTGCATGCTCTAGAAATCGGCAGCGTCTAATCAGCAAACGAATCACGCCCCCAACCACCGTGAGTGGCTGGGGGCGTGATTTGGTCTTGTTGAGACTTTTGCGGCGAAACTATGGACTTTACGCGTTCTCGTCGACGCTAGCGCGTGCTTCGTCGAGGATGGAACGAGCAATTCGCTCGGCGTCGTCAGGGCGGGAATTCTGGATCGCGTGCGCCAAGTCCTGGTGCAGATCGGAGGTGCCGGCGATTGGGTTTCGCTTTTCAGAGCCGAAGACGGACTTGCCCTTGAGCATCGACAGAAGGGAAGGCGTCAAAGCGGCGAACATCTCGTTTCCTGAAGCATGTAGAACCATGCTGTGGAAACGCAGGTCCGTCGCAAGCTCTTCGCCAACTCGACGGGAAGGGTTGATCTCAAGTTCGTGGAGGCGATCTGCCAGTTCCACGATCTCTTGCTTCTCGGCCTCTGAGGCGCGGGTAGCTGCCATACGAGCGGCGATAGGCTCGATGGCAAGGCGCAGTTGATTGAGTGAATCTAGCTGCTCTTGGCGGCCTTTTTCGCAGGCTAGACGCCAATTAATGATGGATTGATCGAAGACGGCCCATTCACTTAACGGCAACACAGTGATTCCAACTCGGCGAGATGAAGACACCATGCGCAGTTGCTCGAGTGCACGCATAGCCTCTCGGGCGACGGTACGGGAAATGTCGAAACGCGCGCAGATATCTTGCAGGGTAAACCGTTGTCCGGTTTCGATAGTTCCGCTAACAATTTCGGCCCCTATTTGATCGAGCACGGCGGTGAGCAGAGGAACTGGAGACTCGCTGGAATTAGCCACGGTAGGGGGCCTCCTTGTGCAGAATTTGAAAATTAAAAGCGCTTACCGGCAATTGAATGCGAAATCCATATCAAGAAGGAAACGGCCTTGAATTGGCACCCCTTCCATGAAACGTAAACACATCTTAAGGGATGCCAATGTTAACTACCCGTAAGAGCTGTAAAACTATTGAATTGCGTTCAATTTACCGCTTATTCTGGGGGTGAGGAAGCCTTCTTCTGTGGAATGGGTCGAAATGGCTGCCGAGGCGCGGTGCAGATCTGCTCAATTGCTGCTTTATGGAGCGTTGATACGGCTACCAGTGGCAATGCGTTTAGACCGTCGATTGAGTACGATTGAGCAAGTTAGAGTCCATTTAAATAAAGAGGTGGAAGCCCCTTGTCTCACGAGTATGACGAGTACATCGCAAGCCATGCGGAGCCAGTGAAAGCCATCAACTGGAACACTGTTCCGGATGACAAAGATTCTGAGGTGTGGGACCGCCTCACCGGTAATTTCTGGTTGCCTGAAAAGGTCCCAGTGTCCAATGATCTGCAGAGCTGGAAGACGCTTACCGAGCATGAGCAGCAGACCACCATGCGCGTTTTTGCTGGGCTGACCCTCCTGGACACCATCCAGGGAACCGTCGGTGCGGTTTCCTTGCTGCCTGATGCCAAGACCCCGCATGAAGAGGCGGTCTATACAAACATCGCCTTCATGGAGTCTGTGCATGCGAAGTCTTACTCCAACATCTTCATGACATTGGCCTCCACGCCAATGATCAATGATGCTTTCCGTTGGTCTGAAGAGAATGAGAATCTTCAGCGCAAGGCAAAGATCGTAATGTCTTACTACAAGGGTGCAGACCCGCTGAAGAAGAAGGTGGCCTCCACGCTGCTGGAGTCCTTCCTTTTCTACTCCGGGTTCTACCTGCCGATGTATTTCTCCTCCCGTGCGAAGCTGACCAATACCGCGGACATCATCCGCCTTATCATCCGTGACGAGGCAGTGCACGGTTACTACATTGGCTACAAGTTCCAGAATGGCTACAACGAGCTGCCGGCTGAGAAGCAGGAAGAAATTAAGGAATACACCTTCGATCTTCTCTACGAGCTCTACGACAACGAGATTGATTACACCGAGGATCTCTACGACGAGCTAGGCTGGACCGAGGATGTAAAGCGTTTCCTGCGATACAACGCCAATAAGGCGCTGAACAACCTCGGCTTTGAGGGGCTGTTCCCGGCTGACGAGACTCGCGTTTCCCCGGCCATCCTGTCTTCCCTCTCGCCGAATGCGGATGAGAACCACGACTTCTTCTCTGGTTCCGGTTCCTCCTATGTCATTGGCAAGGCTGAGGACACTACTGACGATGACTGGGACTTCTAAGAACTAGAAACCTCAAGGGGGAGTGGACGGCTTTATGAGCCGTCCACTCCTTTGGTTTTCGGGTGAATAAAATGCTGAATAAAAGGTGGAATAGTTCACTGCAGTATTCTCTTTTATGGCTCTTCCGGTTTTAGGGTGCATTGATTAGTT
>NZ_KV788491.1:15632-113979 GCF_001807295.1 Corynebacterium sp. HMSC06C06 | reverse complement strand
GGCCCCTGACTACAACGTCAGGGACCAGCCCTCTTTTGATCGTTATGCCGTAGTTGGCCACGGCCTTAGCGATGAGCAGTGCATCAGTTCTTGGAGGTCTTCTGGTTCGATCCAGGTGCCGGGACTCGGAACGATATGCACCGCAAGATTTGAGATTTCTCTCCTACGACTCGCTTAGAAGGGGCGGGTTTGAAGAAGGTGTTAATGACGGTTGAAAAGTAGCCCAGTAGCAGCGGTCGAATGGTAGCCCATTCAATCAGAATTGGAAAGGTGGTTTCCATGGATAATTGGGCGCAGATTCGAGTACTGCGCGCGGAGGAAGGCGATTGGTTGTGCGGGTCGGCTATACGTTTCCTTGTCTTATTCTCTGATATCGGTCGGCCTAGCTGGTTGTCTTTTTCTCCATTTGGGCTCCAGGGGTGGATCGGGCCGGGTTTCTATAACTCCGTATTCAGTCTCTTCTGTTTCAAATCACATCATTCCTTTGGCCCGGCGTGGTTTCGTTTCAAGTCTGGTGTCGTTAGGGAATGCTGGAGTGTTTGTATTGAGGTCGCCCGTAGCCTTGGGCGGGGCATTTTGTCGATCCGATAGGTTTTAATGCCTGGGAGCGGGAACTCGACTAGTGGTTTCCGCTTTCTGTTGTAGCGTCGTGGTCTTGTCTTTGGGAGCTGCGTGGGGTTAGGCCTCAGATCGGCGGGGCTTGTTTTGTTGATATTCCTATCGCGCGTTGGTGCATGGGGGCGCCTTCGATTTGGTGCGGTAGGCGAGCCTATTTGCGTCGTGATCTATCCCGCTGCGTGCGATTAGGGCCAAGCGTTTGTCGCCTAGAAGTCGTTGTTTGCGACTTTAGGTGAGGCCAACGTCTCCGGTGATGGTCTGATTTTCTCGTTATTTTGGGAAATTAATCTTGGGCAACTGGGTGTTTATTGCTTGTTTCTGTGTTTGGGCGTATCAATAGCCGTGTTCGGTTTGCATCATTTCCGCTGCTTATTTTGTCGCTGGGATCGACGTACGAATTACAACATTTATGGGTGGAGGAAATGATGGGCTACTAAAGGTAAATTCGAAACGAATTCCCTTGGTTTTCCAGTCAGAGGATCGATGAACTCGATGCGTGTCGCGGTGAGATGCATTGGTACGCGCATGTCTTCGGCGTCGGCGGGGAAGGTAACCGGGTAGACGGGGTCGCCAAGGATCGGCACACCGGCCTCCCACATATGTAGGCGAAGCTGGTGCGTCTTTCCGGTCTTCGGCTTGAGCGTGTACTTAGCCAAAGGCGGCTGCGGACCGTGAATAGCTTCGTAGGGTTCGTTATCCACGGGGTTAACGCCGGCAACCTCAGTGAAAGCATTTGGTTCGCCCGCTACCAGCCTGCCCTGGATCTCACCCGGGGTTTTCTCAATGCGTGACTCCCACATGGCGCCGACGGGGACGTCGGAAAGTGGGGCGATAGCCTCGTAAGTCTTGTGGACTCGTCGTTCCGCAAACAGTGTTTGGTAGGCGCCACGAATTTCTTTGGTCTTTGTAAACACGAGGATGCCTGACGTGAGCCGGTCTAGCCGATGCGCGGGCGACAGGTCATCGATGCCCGTGATGCGCCGCATCTGAACCGTGGCGGACTGCACGATGTGCTTGGCACGCGGCATCGTGGCCATGAAAGGTGGCTTGTCGACCACCAGCAAATGCTTGTCTTCAAACAGGATCGGAATGTCGTAAGGTACCGGCTCCTCCGGTGCAGGGATCCTATAGAAGAAGACGTCCTGGTCCTTGGTGAGCAGGGTCTCTGGTTTCAGCACTGTTTGATCGCGCAAGACCACTTCGCCTGCGTCGAAGCGTGCTTGGAGCGCCGCCGCGTTGTCGTCTGGGTGCCGGTGGCGTTGAGTCTGAATGAGGTGCTCGAGAAAAGCCCAGGCTGAAATAGAGCCTTCCGGTACACGCGCACGGGTGGGGTTCAACCCATCTTTAATCGGCAACGGGCTGAAGCCTTTGCGCATATGTACTAGTCTGTTCTCCATGGATTTTGACTCTCTTCTTGCACCGGTTATTGAATTCTTCTCCACCGGCATTGGCGCTGTAATTGCCAAGGTCGCGGAGTTTATTTACAGCGTACTTTTCCCAGCTAACGCAGGCGCTGCAACAACTGCGGAGATTGGTTAATACGTACTACACTTGATGGTATAACCACCTGAAAGGAAAGAACATGGCCAAGGAAGACATTGTTGTTGTTGCCGTAGATGGTTCGGAAGCCTCCAAGAACGCTGTTCGTTGGGCAGCTAACACTGCCCTCAAGCGTGGTATTCCTCTCCGCATTGCCTCCAGCTACACGATGCCACAGTTCCTCTATGCAGAAGGCATGGTTCCCCCAAAGGAGCTCTTTGAGGATCTGCAGGCTGAAACCCTCGAGAAGATTGAAGAGGGTCGCGCGATTGCGCACGAGGTTGCTCCAGAGCTGAAGATCGGACACACCGTCGCAGAGGGTTCCCCGATTGATATGCTCCTGGAGATGTCCCAGGACGTCACCATGATTGTCATGGGTTCCCGCGGCATGGGTGGCCTCTCCGGCATGGTGATGGGTTCTGTTTCCGCTTCCGTGGTTTCCCACGCTGCCTGCCCGGTTGTTGTTGTCCGTGAGAACAACAACGTCACCGAGCTGAACAAGTACGGTCCGGTTGTTGTCGGTGTCGACGGTTCTGAGGTTTCCCAGAAGGCCACCGCGTACGCTTTCAAGGAAGCTGACGCTCGTGGCGCAGAGCTGATTGCGGTTCACACCTGGATGGACATGCAGGTTCAGGCTTCCCTCGCCGGACTGTCCGCAGCCCAGGCTGAGTGGGCAGAAGTCGAGAAGGAACAGGCGGAGCTGCTGACCGAGCGCATCGCTTCCTTCCAGGAGGAGTACCCGAACGTTCAGGTAAAGAAGCTCATCGCCCGCGACCGTCCGGTGCGTGCGCTTACCGACGCCTCCGATGGCGCCCAGCTGCTCGTCGTTGGTTCCCATGGACGTGGTGGCTTCAAGGGCATGCTGCTCGGATCTACCTCCCGTGCACTGCTGCAGTCGGCGCCTTGCCCAATGATGGTTGTGCGCCCAGACTCTGCTTAATAGCTGGCAACCAGCCGAATTGGCTGGCAATCTACTAACGATTGAGACACGATTTTAGGAGCGACCTGCGGAAAGGCAGATCGCTCCTTTCTTTTTCCCAAAAATGCTGGAACCATGGCACCTGTAGCTGAAACAACTGATACTAAAAGGAGAAGATTGCTATGGGTATGGGTCTAGGATTCTTTGGTTCGATTATCGTGGGTATTATTGCTGGCTGGTTGGCTGAGAAGATCATGAAACGCGATCACGGCCTGCTGACTAACCTTATCGTCGGTGTGCTTGGCGGTCTCTTGGGCGCAGGCATTATGTCCTTCTTCGGTTCGAGCTCCCCGAATGGCTGGATCATGATGATCGTCGTCGCCACCTTGGGTGCTTGTTTGCTTCTGTGGATTGTTGGTCTCGTTACCAAGAAGTCGGCGAAGTAGATCCGAATCTAATTCGCAAACATACCGGTTTGTCTATATTGTGTAGATGAACCGGTTTCGTCGTTTTAGGAGAGGATATGCCAGAAAAGAAGTCGCGCAGGAATCGTCCGAGCCCGCGCAGCCGACTCCTCGAGTCCGCGACCAATCTCTTTACCACTGAGGGCATTCGTGTCATCGGCATCGACCGCATTCTCCGCGAAGCTGACGTGGCCAAAGCATCCCTTTACTCCCTCTTCGGCTCAAAAGACGCACTCGTCATTGCGTACGTAGAGTCCCTCGATGAGAAGTACCGAGCTGACTGGGAAGCGCGCACTGAGGGGCTTACGGATCCGCACCAGAAGGTGCTTGCGTTCTTTGATAAGGCAATCGAAGAACAGCCCGATATGGAATTCCGCGGCTCGCACTTTCTCAACGCAGCGGGCGAATACCCGCGCCCCGAAACTGATGCTGAGCGGGGAATCGTTGCAGCCTGTATGGAGCACCGCAATTGGATGCACTCCACTATGACGGCACTGCTGACTGCGAAGAATGGCTATCCCTCGGCAACACAGGCTAGCCAGCTACTTATTTTCCTAGATGGCGGCATGGCCGGTGCTAGGCTGACCCGCGAACTATCGCCTCTTAAGACGGCGCGGGAACTCGCTATTCAGCTTCTTTCTGAGCCGCCTGCTGACTATTCAATCTAATTTGCTTGCGCGCCTCACCCAGGATCTGGGCGTGGTGCTTGCGCTTTGCACGTAGGTCTTCCTTGCTGAGCCCTTCGGGATTCTTATTCTTTTTGGTGTCCTTGTTGCGCCAGGCGCGGAAGCTATCACGCCGCAGCTGTATCACGGCGTCGGTAAGCGGGTAACGGCGGTACATGATGTATTCGTAGACCAAAGTTTGGACCAGTGTGTAGAGATAGGTCCAAGCCCAATAGAAGATGATGGCGACAGGGATTGGTCCGCTCATTGCTGCGCTCCACAGTATCCATGGCATCAAAATGATCATCGAGAACATGAACCAGAACATGCGTCGTGGCACTTTCTCATCGAACTGCAAGGTGAGGAAGCTGCGGTATTGGGTGATGATCATGTTAAGAATGGTGAAGCCGATGGCCAGCACCAGGATGGGAACTACAAGATCACGGTGTTCACGGGCAAAGTCCGTAATCGGCACACCGTTGAGTAGCGCAGCGCGAAATGACGTGACATCGCCAGGTGTGAGCAGGCCGACGTGGTCCACTTGTCCGATGCGCGAGGCACGCAGCACAACTTGGTAGAGGCCGAGGAAGAAGGGCACAATGATGAAAACAGGTAGACAGCCCACGAGCGGGTTGTACTTATAGCGCTCGTGTAGTTCTTTTTGATCCTGTAAGGCTGCGACTGCCTCCTCTACCGTGGTTGCGGCGTCAAGCCTAGCTTTAATTGCATTGGCTTCGGGGCGCATCAAAGCACTGATGCGACCTGAGCGAACGGACAGCCAGTTCAGTGGTGCGATGAAGCTGCGAACAGTAAGAACGAGGAATACGATCGCCACGAGCCAGGCCATGGATTCATCAAGAAAAGAGGCAAAGAGCAGGTGCCATAGTTTCAAGATGCCGGAAACGGGGTACATGAAAACTTCGAGCATGATTGTCCTTTGCGATCCATGGATAGGGCACTCTTACTGTACAGCGGTTAAGGTAATTCCATGACTAAGACCGGAGTGAGCACCGTCATCGGTGAGTTGATGCTGACCGCTGGCGTGATCTTGCTGCTTTTTTCCTTCTATGAGGCGTATTGGACCAATCTAGAGTCCGGGAAGTTGCAGGACAAAGCCAATGAGAAGCTCGATACCCAGTGGCACAACCCTCGCGGTAAACTAAAACCCGAGCTTGGCGAGGCTTTTGCGCGTATGTATATTCCTACCTTCGGGTCCGATTTCCACTTTGCCATCTTGGAAGGCACGGAAGATGAAGACCTCTTACGCGGACCTGGACATTATGCCGACACCCAGATGCCAGGCGAGTTAGGAAATTTTGGTGTGGCGGGTCACCGCGTGGGTAAAGGTGCGCCTTTCAACGATTTGGGCAATCTTGAGACCTGCGACGCCATTGTGATTGAGACCCAAAGAGAGTGGATTACCTATCGCGTCATGCCAATCGATGGCGTGCAGGCCGATTGTTTTACCCCGGAACAGCAGGCTAAGCCCGAATACCAGGGCATCAATGGCCGCCACATAACGCTGCCCGATGATGGTGCCGTAATTAACCCCATCCCAGGGATGGATACGCCAGTGGAGCAGGCATCAGAGGCCTTGCTCACCCTAACCACTTGCCACCCGCAGTTTTCGAATGCAGAACGCATGATCGTCCACGCGATGGAAGTCGGGCACGAGCCGAAGGTAAAGGGACAGATCCCGGCCGTACTGGAGGAGAGTTAAATGTACCGCGCACTTTGGAATCTTTTGCCAGGCCCCACAGTGGTCAAGGTGATACTCGCGATTGCGATTGCGGTTGGAGTGTTCTTCCTTCTTATGGAAGTTGTTTTCCCGTGGGTCTCGACGATGATGCCGTACAACGACGTCGCAGTCTAACGTCGCTTCAACTCCTGAGGGCTTAGAGCGCCAGGTTCTTAATCGTTTCCTTGGTAATAAGCTCCGCCTTCAAGGTCTGCGCCTGGTTGGACCAGACGAGCACGGCCTTGTTGTCCTTTTGCACCGCGAAGACCGAGTAGGAATCCTCGAAGACACCACGTCCGCCGGACCAGCCATCGAATTCCGCAGGCTCTGTGGAGTCAACGGGCGCTGCCCAGTCAACCACCGCACGAGCTTCTTCTACCGAGGGCATTTCGCGAACGATGACTGTGGCCTGTGGGTCCTCTGGGTAGGACCAGAAGATGCAAGCGGGCGTCTTAAAGCGCTGATCGACGGCCACACGGGTCATTCTCTGGCCGTTGGTATCGGCAACCCACTGGGAGTCCAGGTAAGGGCAATCCTGGTCGGCGCTGGCCTCTGCGGTGGTGTCGATGGGCAAACCGTCGTTGGGTAGTGCCGCGGCGGTGGGGGAGGCGTCGTCAGGCGCTGCCGAAAGTTCGGGGGAAGATAAGCCTTGGGAATCGCAGGCAGATAGGGCGAGCGTGACGACCATGAGGGAGGACAGTAGGCTTTTTCGCATGATGTCCACAATAGATCAGCGCTCGCCAGATACGGAGGCCTTGCGCAACGGCATCCATATTCTTACTGCAACGTTGCTTGTCGTTGCGATTTTTACCACCGTGCGTTTGCCGCTGTGGCAGGCAGTCATCAACCTGTTGTTGTTGACCGCTTTTGCAGTGGTTTACTTCGCGGGTTCCGTCTACGTGGAGCAGTGGCCGCGTGGGGCGCGGTACCTGTGGCTCGTCATTCTGACGGTGGTGTGGCTGGCGGACATGTTCGTAGCTCCGGCAGCTATCTACTTGGTCTTCGCCCTTTTCTTCCTCTACCTTTACGTGCTCGACTTGTATGCGGGTGTGGTCTGCGTAGTTATCGCGACGATCATTTCCGTTACGGTGCAGATTCCTGGGGGTCTGACCTTCGGTGGCGTTATGGGCCCAGCGGTCTCTGCACTGGTGACCGTGGCGATCTATTATGCGTTTCGTGCCTTGTCCCTGATGAACCGTGAGCTGATTGAGACCCGCTCTCAGCTGGCAGAGTCAGAAAGGGAGAGCGGAATGATTGCTGAACGCCAGCGCATTGCGCACGAAATCCACGATACTCTCGCCCAAGGCCTGTCCTCCATCCAAATGCTGCTGCACGCAGCGGATCGAGATCTCGACACAGAAGACGTGCCGCGCGCCAAAGAGCGTATCGAACTTGCACGCCGCACCGCAGCAGATAACCTGCATGAAGCGCGCGCCATGATTGCAGCACTCCAGCCGCCAGCGCTTGCTGAGGCCTCCCTGGAAGGGGCGCTCACGCGCATGGCGGAGAACTTCGCTGCCACGAGCGGGCTTGACGTTGAAGTCGACTCTGAGGGCGACGTGCTCAAATTGCCGATGAAGGTCGAGGCTGCCCTCTTGCGCATCGCGCAGGGAGCGGTGGGCAACGTGGTCAAACATTCGGAGGCAACACGTGCGCGCATTACCGTAACTTACGCGCCGGGTGAAGTGCGCGTGGACGTAGTCGATAACGGGCACGGTTTTGACGTAACGGCAGTACAGAACAAACCGGCGGGGTTGGGGCACATTGGGCTCTCGGCGATGCGCCGACGCGCGGAGGAGCTCGGCGGCGAAGTGATCATTGAGTCCACCCCGGGGTCAGGTACCGCGGTGTCAGTTAGTATGCCCTTAGATAACCCTGTAAATTAAACTTTTGGATGATTTTCTCAACCACTTTAGGAGGAAGAGCACGTGATTAGGGTCTTGCTGGCAGATGACCACGAGATCGTTCGCCTCGGGCTGCGATCTGTGCTCGAAGGCGCAGAGGACATTGAGGTTGTCGGCGAGGTAGCAACGGCGGAGGCTGCGGTTTCCGCGGCGCAGGCCGGCGGTATCGACGTGATCTTGATGGATCTTCGTTTTGGCGCAGGAATCGAGGGCACGCGCGTGATGGGTGGCGCTGAGGCAACCGCGGCCATTCGCTCCTCGATGAGCACTCCACCAAAGGTCCTGGTGGTAACAAACTATGACACGGATGCAGATATCCTCGGCGCCATCGAAGCAGGCGCTGTGGGATACCTGCTGAAGGATGCGCCGCCGCACGAGCTGCTGGCTGCCGTGCACTCGGCCGCGGATGGTGACTCTGCGCTTTCGCCGATTGTGGCGGACCGTCTCATGACGCGTGTGCGCACCCCTCGTACCTCGTTGACTCCACGCGAGCTAGAGGTACTCAAGCTCGTGGCCGCGGGCGCGTCAAATCGCGAGATTGGACAGGACCTTATGCTTTCGGAAGCCACGGTGAAGTCGCACCTGGTACATATTTACGACAAGCTGGGGGTGCGCTCCCGTACTTCTGCTGTAGCAGCAGCCCGCGAACAAGGCGTTCTTTAGAAGGGGCTTTTGTCGGAACTTAGTCCTGTAAACGCTTCTGGATTTCAGCAGTGATGTTATCGATCTCGCCCTCGATGGTCTTGTGAACACGGCGGCGCTGCTGATCGGTCATGAACTCAGCGTTATCGATGGAGGCTTCCACCTCGGTCAGGCGCTCCTTGATGTCGCGCTTAAAGCCAGCCGGAAGGTTGGATTCCTTAAGGGAGTTACGGATACCTGTGGTGCGTGCCTTCAGGGAAGCTCCATGGCCGGAGAAGGAAGCGAGCTGGTCAGTAGTCAGGCCTGCCTTTTTGGCACGGTTGGCCTCCAGCTGGCCTTGAGCGGCTACGACGCCGCGGTAAATGAGCGGCAGGAGCAGCGGCGCAGCGGTTCGCAATGCGCCTGCGTAGCGCTTGACATTGTTCTTGTTTAGACGGCCATTCTTGAGCTTATCCAGCTCCAGCTGTGCCATCTTCTTTTCATGCTTGCGGCGCTTCTTTAACCCCTTTTCCTCGGACTTGATGAGTGCCTTCTCTTGCTTTGCCAGCAGCTTCTGCTGGCGCTTCTGTGCCTTGGAGGCTTCCTTAACTTCCGCCTTTACGCGGGTTTTAGCTGCTTTGAGCTCCGCGCGTGCTTCGCGGCGGGCCTTCTTAATCTTCTTAATAATGCTCATTTTCATCCTTTGCTTTTTGTCTGGGTTCAACTTTACCTTGCTGTTCTATTAAGCTCACCCGTTGTGAAGGATGTGCTTGGTGCTGCGGACCTCGTGGGGTGTCGTTATAGGCTCGTGCAGCGGCGTGCCCACCCGGAGATTCCGCGCACGCATGCTTCGCTGGCTAGGGCCGAGCGGCATGCTGCGGCTGTCGACGCAGCCTTGGCGAATTTGCCGGTTAAGGCACCCGGGCGTTTCCGACGCATCGATATTGAAGGGGATGAGTGGGAACGCTCCATGGCCACGCTGGAGGCGCTGGCTTATGGCTACACGCACATCACTAATGCCGTCTTTGCCACCGATGAATGGAAGGTGGAGGTAGATCTTCTCCTGCAAGAGGGCGAAAAGTACACACCAGTTATCGTGTCGAATCACCGCGTCGCTCGGCGCAATGAGAGGGCACGCACTCTGGCGGTGCCGACTCATCGCATCGGTTTGAGCGAGCCGCTTGAGATGCCGTACAAGATTCGCCACCATGCCGTGGATGGTTACCGGCTGGCATTTGCGGCGCTGGCGCTGGAGGAGTTGGGCTTGAACTCTGGCCGGGGCGGCGCGATAGGGCAGGATCGCTCCCAAGCCTTTTTTACTGACACGTCCCGTTACAACGTTGAGGGTGCGCTAGCGCAGCCTCTGCCGACGGGGCCGCGTCGGGTAAAAGAATGTGCGACGTGCCGTTTCTGGCAGCTTTGCGAGCCTGAGTTGGTAGAGCGCGATGATATCTCGTTGTTCTTGCCGGGCGATCGTGCGAACCCATACCGGGAGCGCGGCATTGAGACAGTGCAGGCGCTTATCGATGCCCACCTTGGCGAACCCTCTCAGTTGGCCCAGGCCTGGCGGGAAGGGCAGCCGCTGCTGCGGCGCGCGGCGGCGTCGCCAAGCGTGGGCATCGAAGTGCCCCGTGCCGACGTGGAAGTAGACGTGGACATGGAGGCCTATCTCGACCAAGGCGCCTATCTCTGGGGTGCTTGGTACCAGGGCGAGTATCGCGCATTCGTGACGTGGGAGCCGCTCGGTGGCAGAGCTGAGGCGGCAAACTTTGAGGAATTCTGGTCCTGGCTCATGGGCCTGCGCGCGGAAGCACACGCTGCGGGTAAGACCTTTGCTGCGTATTGCTACTCGGCGCACGGGGAGAACCACTGGATGCGGATGTCAGCGAAGCGCTTTGGCAGACCTGCCCTGGCGGAGGTGGAGGAATTCATCTCTTCGGGCGAGTGGGTCGATATGTTTGTGCATGTCAAGCGTAATTTCGCGGGCCCTTATGGCCTGGGGCTGAAGACGGTGGCGCCGCTGGCCGGATTTGAGTGGCCGGAGGACTTCGACGGCGAGGAATCCGTCAACGCAAGGCGCGAAGCTTTGGCCGGTGATCTTAAAGTTCGCCAGCAGATCCTTGACTACAACGCAGGCGATGTACAAGCCACCCGCGCAATCCGCGAGTTCATGAGCGCCGGCGCGCCAGGCGTGCCCAATCTTGGAGCCATTTCCGTCCCCTAGGCCTTAGACCTTTTACCTTGACAGTGAATACGACTCTGACTACGAGTCTGAAACTGGTACCGGCTATTAGAGGAGCAGAAGCGGGGCCAAGATGCCGAGGCCAAGTGCGACCTGCTCCCAGGGGACAGTGGTCTCTGGGGCTGGACCCTCGGCCTTTTTCTGTAGAACGGCTTTTTGCGCCTTCACGGCCCGGACGATGAAGATGGGGTAGACCGCGAGCGAGCCGAGACACAGCAGCGCTGCCAGAATCATGGCCCACGAGCTGGAGGTACCCATCCAGATGGCCACGCCGCCATTGATGAAAGTCGCGCGCAGCAAGCCCGCGCGGTTAAGCTCACGCAGGCCAGCGCGGGTAGCAGCGGGTCCGCCGCCCATCGTGGTGGGCAGCAGGTAGCTCATCACACCGAACAACAACTGCGCGGCGAAGCCAATCACCAAAGCTAGCGTTGGGATAGCCGGCTCAGAACTAAAGAAGTGCTGCACCGTGTAATAGGTCAGCGCGCCCACCAACCAAAAGGCGGCAGCCAGTATGGAGACAGACGGGTAGTTGATGCGCCCGCGCGGATCTTTGGCCACAGTGAGGACATTGCCTACCCAGCCCTCGAGGCTAAGTATCCAGCCCAGGCAATAGACGATGAGTCCGGCTTCAGGGTGGTTCACAATCGTGCCCAACAGGGTGACCACAACGCCCACCGCCAGCAGCGTGAAGCTCGAGCGCATCCGCTTGTTGACGCCCTTGGTGCGCCAGATGGAGGGGAACAAGATGGTCAGCGAACCTGCGGCTGCCAGCCCAACGAAACCGCCAACGTTGGCGGTGACGTGCGCGATGAGTAGGCGTGGATGTGCCGGATAAACCGAAAGTAACGCGCCCAGAGTAGCGCCCACCGCCAAGAAGAATGCCGAGGCTACATAGGCCGCAATCACCGGACGGAAGCGCTTGTCCTTTGCCTCACGCCATTGCCCAAAGAGGGAAACTCCATGCCAGGCCACCATTGCGGCAACAATCGTGGCGCCCACCTGCGTCAGAATCCAGTGCTGCTCCCAAGCCTTGTGGAGGAGCTGGCCGATGAGGACCAAGACAATGCCCGCATTGAGCATATAGATGCGATAGAGCTGGCGCGGCCGGGCGGAATCAGGAAGGCGTGCTTGGACGAACTTCTCAGTCAGGTGTTGCGACCACACCACGATGGAATTGGTCAGGATGCCCAGCGTAAACAGGTGAATGAGCACCCAGCGGGTGTTAGGGGTGAAAGTATGGATCGCACCCACGATGATGAAGACCATCATCCATACCGTCACGGGACGAGAAGCCCGTCGATGCCACGTGCGTGCTGACCACTTATCCATAAAACACGAGTTTATTCGTTTTTTCTCAAGGTCAAAGTCAGCACAGTAAGCACCACCGCGAGTCCCGTATAGACTACGACGAAGCCGGCCCAGGGGAGGGCGTCGAAAAGCAGCCCTGCCACCGCGCCCACCACGGAAGAGCCGAAGTAATAACAAAACACGTACATGCTTGAAGCCTCAGCGCGGTCGTGCGTGGCAAGGTGGCCCACCCAACCTGAAGCCGTGGAGTGCGCTGCGAAGAATCCCACCGTCAGTGCCACGATTCCTACCAACACCACCGGCAGCGGGCCAGCGCATAGCGCGATGCCCACCGCGAAAAGCAGCGACGAGGCGAACAACGTCTTGCCATGACCAATCTGCTGCACCAACTTGCCCGCGCGTGCTGAGGACCACGTGCCGGTGAGGTAGAAGAGGAACACCGAACCCGCCAACGCCGGGGCGAGACCGAAATGCTCAATGAGCCTAAATCCCAAGAAGTTATACATGGACACGAAGGTGCCCATCGCCAAAAATGCGACTAGGAACAGGGGTGCGAGCTGGCGATTATGCCAATGAGCGAAGATGGCGCGGAGCTCATTGCCCAGGCGGATGGACTTCGGCGTGAAGTTGCGCTGCGCAGGAAGCAGGATGATGCAGATCGCCGCAAAGAGCAGGGAGACGCAGGCAGAACCGAATAGCGCCCAGCGCCAAGAACTAAATTCCAAAATTCCCGTGGGGATAAGACGCCCGCTAAGGCCCCCAATGGAGGTGCCGGCAATATAGAGACCCATCGCACGGGCAAGATCCTTGGCGTCGAGTTCTTCCGAGAGCCAGGCCATTGCCGTGGCAGGTGCGCCAGCCATCACTGCACCTTGGAGGCCGCGCAACGCGATGAGCGTGGCGGCATTCGGGGCTAGTGGCACCACGAGCCCGAGCACCGTCGCTGCGATGGCGGAGATGATAAGCAGACGCCCGCGGCCGAAGCGCTCCGACAGGATCGAGGCGGGGACCACGCATACAGCCAGCGAACCGGTCGCTGCAGAAATCGTCAGCGCGGCTTGCGTGGAGCTTAGACCCATCTGGGCGACCAAGGTCGGCAGCATGGCCTGTGTGGTGTACAAACAGGAGAAGATTGCGAGGCCCACGAAGAGCATCGCGAGTGTGGCGCGCCGGGTTCTGGTCATGCATCTAGGATGCTCGCCACCAACGCATGTGTAAAATGTGTGAAACCATATATTTCCATGCATGACATGCATGATGAGATGCGCATGGCGTGATACGCATGGCATAGCGAGCATGATTTTGCTCGGCAGGAAGAAACTACAGGAAGAATCCAAGCGATGAATCTCGAGGATGTGCGCGGAGTAGTCGCCGTGGCCGAGCAAGGCTTGGTGGGTGCTGCAGCTGATGACCTGGGGATCTCCCAATCGGCGTTGACTCGGCGTGTGCAGCGAATTGAGCAGCAGCTCGGGGCAAACTTGTTCTCCCGCACAGGGCGGCGGCTGGTCCTCAACTCCCGCGGGGTGGCCTTTGTTCAACATGCGCGGACTATGCTCAACGCGCAGACCGCTGCGCGCGATGCGGTGGCACGCCTTATGGATCCTGAGCGGGGAACCGTGCGCCTTGACTTCATGCATTCGTTGGGCACTTGGATGGTCCCTGACCTGGTCAAGGCCTATCGCGCCCAGCACCCGCACGTCGATATACGGCTGCGCCAAGGAGCCGCGCGTGAGCTCGTCGAGCGCGTGCTTGCCGGCGAGTCGGACCTCGCCCTTGTGGGCCCGCGTCCGGCAGGGGTGGCGCAGTCAGGCGAATCGGCGCCCTCATCGAGCGTGACGGAAATTGGCTGGCACCAGATTGAGCTGCAGCGTCTCGGCCTCGCCGTGCCTGAGGGGCATTGGGCAGCGGGGCGGGAAAGCGTGGACATCGCTGATTTCCGCGATGAGCCATTCATCGGCATGTTGCCTGGCTATGGCACGCGCATGCTTCTCGATGCCCTCGCTACCAAAGCGGGATTCTCCCCGCAGCTGGTGTTCGAATCGATGGAGCTGACCACTGTGGCCGGGCTTGTCGACGCCGGACTCGGCACCGCACTGCTTCCCCTCGACGACCCTTATCTCCAAGCCCGCAACCTCATCCCGTTGGAGCCACCTGCCTTCCGCGAACTCGGCCTCGTGTGGCGCCCCGGCGATGACGCCCCGCCCGTGGAGCAGTTCCGCGACTTCATCGTGGCGCGCTCAGTCTGACTGGGGCAAGAAAAAGACCGCCCGAAGGCGGTCTTAACTAATGCAAGCTAACGCGTATGCGGCTTACTTGGAAGCAGCAGCGAAGCGCTCTGCAATATCATCCCAGTTGAAGACGTTCCAGACAGCCTTGACGTAGTCAGCCTTAACGTTCTTGTACTGCAGGTAGAAAGCGTGCTCCCACATATCGAGCATGAGCAGCGGGGTGAAGTTGATGGAGGTGTTGCCCTGCTGATCGGTCAGCTGCTCAACGAGGAGGCGGCCAGCGATGTGGTCGTAGCCCAGGACAGCCCAGCCGGAGCCCTGCAGGCCAAGAGCCGCAGCGTTGAAGGCCTTCTGGAAAGCCTCGAAGGAACCGAAGTCACGGTTGATAGCCTCAGCCAGCTCGCCGGTTGGCTCGCCGCCACCGTTAGGGCCAAGGTTCTTCCAGAAGATGGAGTGGTTGGTGTGGCCACCCAGGTTGAAAGCAAGGTTCTTGTACAGAGCGCGGAGGCGGTCTGCATTGCCCTCGTCCTTAATCTCAGCGTCGATAGCCTCGAGAGCTGCGTTTGCGCCAGCAACGTAGTTTGCGTGGTGCTTGGTGTGGTGCAGCTCCATGATCTCTGCGGAGATGTGTGGCTCGAGAGCGTCGTATGCGTAGTCAAGTTCTGGAAGTTCGTAGACAGCCATTGTTAATTCCTTTCTTTGGGTACGGTGCCCAATGATAGGAGCGCTGAAAGAATTCCGCCACAATTTATCCGGAACGAATTACACTCGGGGCGCGTTAAAACCTATATGGGCCGTCATGGGGCGGTGTGCGAACGCCTGCCCTGTGGGCGAAGTTGCCGCCCAAATGTCCCCAGACAACGAGCAAGGAGATGTCATGTCGTGGTTGTTTAAGCCGGAACCAAAGATTGTGAACAGGGAAGATGCCCTTCCCGGCCGGGAGGAGCCGATCCTGGATCCACGCCCGCACGCGGTGCTCGGCACTCCGATCACTGGCCCGTGGAAAGAGGGACAGAAGTCCCTTCTGATCGCTATCGGCTGTTTCTGGGGCGCGGAGAAAATGTTCTGGGAAACCCCCGGTGTGGAGTCCACGTCCGTTGGCTATGCCGGTGGCACCACCCCGAATCCTACGTACTACGAGGTCTGCCGCGGCCTGACTAACCACGCTGAGACCGTGCAGATTACCTATGATCCCGCGCAGGTTAGCCTGCGTGACTTGGTGGTCAAGGCCTTGGAAGCCCACGATCCCACCCAAGGTTTTCGGCAGGGCAATGACGTGGGCACGCAGTACCGTTCCGCGTTTTACCCAGAGACTGAGGAAGAGCGTGCGGAGATCCAGGAGATCGTGGATTCCTACGCAGGCAAGCTTGCCGACGCCGGCTTCGGTGACACCACCACTGAGGTCAAGCTCCTCTCAGAAACGGACTCCGGTGCCTACTACCTCGCCGAGGACGAGCACCAGCAATACCTGCACAAGAACCCCAAAGGCTACTGTCCACATCACTCCACTGGCGTCAAGTGCGGCTAGAACCGCTTCCTTACTTGGGTGCGGAAATCTGAGGGCTTGTTGAGCTGATCGCGTTCCACGAACACGCGCATCCTCTCCGCCAGCTCTGGCGTAAGCTGGGTGCGTGCTTGTGAGCCGAGGACGCAATCCCAGTACCAGAATGTTTCCTCAAAGTAGTTGTGGCCGTGGCCGCCCGGCACATTGAGGGAGTTGAGCTGATCGAGGGCTACCTGCCAAAAAGTGATGAAAGGTGCCCACGGCAGGCGTTTGAATGTATCGGCATACAGCGTGTTCGGTGCCGGTTCATGAATCCAGTCTGGGCGCATGAAGATAAGGTGGCGATCCCACCACACGATGGCATCGGATGCGTGCTGGCCAAAGACCACGCGGGGACGGCACCAGCGCTCGTATTCGCTGCCGAAGGCATCGTGTTCCATGTGCGCTGGGGTGGAGGCAAAACGCACGTGCTTGCCGGCGTCGATAAGCGGCAGGCGTTCCAAGGAACCGCGATCACGCCCGCGGGCCAGCCGCCGCGTAAACGTAGTCATGCGAGGAGGGCCGGTGAATACCGCACCGTCGCAAGACTGCAGGAGATCGTCTAGGTCACGGTAGTTTTCCACGATGCCGTAGCAGCCCAGGGATTCACCGGCGAAGTACAGCTTCGGGCGATCGTCTTCGGGCAGCGTGGAAAGCCGCGACTGCACAGCGTTGATGAGCTCCCGCGCGGCGTCGACTGGCGCCTGGCGGTCAACGACGTAGCAAAACACCGAAGGTAGATAGGAGTACTGCAGGGTGACCGTGGCACAGTTGCCATGGGTTAAGAACTCGTATGCTGAAACCGAATAGTTGTTGATCCAGCCGGAGCCAGCTGGCAACTGGATGACGATGGTCTCCCGGCGAAAAGCGCCGGTGCGTTCTAACTCGGCCAATGCCTGCTGAGCGGCGCTGATGGGGCCGCGCCCTTGGACTAAGCCGACGAAGATGCGGATGGGCTCATGGGCGTGGTTGCAGATCATCACCTCTTTGATGTCGTGCGCACGCGGGCCGCGGTCCAAGAAGGCGCGGCCTTGGGAGCCGACTGCGGTC
The DNA here is from genome assembly GCF_001807295.1 of Corynebacterium sp. HMSC06C06. Lineage (NCBI taxonomy): Bacteria > Bacillati > Actinomycetota > Actinomycetes > Mycobacteriales > Corynebacteriaceae > Corynebacterium > Corynebacterium sp. HMSC06C06. The sequence continues at coordinate 97,140 of NZ_KV788491.1, read as the reverse complement.
CACGGCTCAAGGGACCATGGGCTGCCACTTCGCTCCGGCTCCCACGGCATGACCGAGCCGGGATAAACCAGCTTGTTGAGCTGCAGTGCTTTTAGGGAGGCGTCGTGGATGAAGCGGCGCCAGAGCATGCGATTGCTGAGGAAAGCAGCGGCGTAGCTGACCGCGGCACCGGCCAACGGCCAAGCGACCCACCAGGGGAGCCACCGCTGGACCCCGCGGGAGAGCTGAGTGACAGTGATCTGTGCGGCTTCCCCGACGATGAGCAGCGTGCCGTAACCAACTGTTCCGAGGGCAATGCCGAGAAAGGCGGATTCAGGGCCGCGCTCGTTGTGCTTGTTGACCAGCTTTGCCTGCGCGCTCTGGTTGCGAAGGGAACGCACGCCTACGGCCAGGGTGATGGCGCCTAGGGCTAGGTGCATACGGCTGCGCAGGGTAGGGCCAACGCGATCCTGGGGGCGTTTGCCAATGGCGTGTAGTCCACGCTTGGTGATGAACGCGGCCGTGGTCGCGGCCAAGTGGCCTACGCCTTGGCCGATGGCGACGTTGGCGGCCGTGACCCACCACGGGCGCGGCAAAAGCGACGGGGAGACCGCCGCCCAGGTAGCAATCTCGGCGGCAAAGATGCCGGGCGCCATGTTCTGTGGCAAACGTCTCCTGCCAGTCATGCGTACACCAGGTGTAAGATCGCTGAGCACTTCCAGCCCAAAAACCGCAAATGACAAGGTACGAATCGCTGCGGCGCGGGCGAATTTGCGGGCGAGTTGGCGCATGGGCACCATTCAACCAGCTCGGAAAGCACCCTGCAGAGTATGTCCGATCGGACATTTTGTGTGTGAGATCAGACTGCCGACTGTGTGAGATCGGGCGCACAACGGGCACAAATCAGAAATAGAGGGCACAATGGGAGCCATGGGAAATCATGTTGGAAACAAAGTTGTACTCATCGGCGCAGGCGACGTTGGAATTGCCTACGCATTCGCATTGGTAAACCAAGGCACCGTCGATCATCTTGCAATCATCGATATCGACGAGAAGAAGCTCGCCGGTAACGTAATGGACCTCAACCACGGCGTCGTCTGGGCGCCATCCCGCACCCGTGTCACCAAGGGCACCTACGAAGACTGCGCTGACGCCTCCATGGTCGTCATCTGTGCTGGTGCTGCACAGAAGCCGGGCGAGACCCGCTTGCAGCTCGTGGACAAGAACGTCAACATCATGAACTCCATCGTTGGTGACGTCATGAAGAACGGCTTCGACGGCATCTTCCTCGTGGCCTCCAACCCAGTGGACCTGCTCACCTACGCAGTGTGGAAGGCCTCCGGTCTGCCGCACGAGCGCGTCATCGGCTCCGGCACCATCCTGGACTCCGCTCGTTACCGCTACATGCTCTCCGAGATGGATGACATCGCCCCGACTTCCGTACACGCTTACATCATCGGTGAGCACGGCGACTCCGAGCTCCCGGTTGTCTCTTCGGCCAACATCGGCGGTGTGTCCTTGTCCCACCGCTCCGAAGAGGACCCAGGCTACAACGAGCGCATCGAGAAGATCTTCGAAGATACTCGCGACGCTGCCTACACCATCATCGACGCCAAGGGTTCCACGTCTTACGGCATCGGCATGGGCCTGGCACGCATCACCCGTGCAGTCATTCAGAACCAGGCAGTTGTGCTTCCGGTTTCTGCGTACCTGCAGGGCGAGTATGGCGTTGAGGATGTTTATATCGGCACCCCAGCTGTCATCGACCGTTCCGGTATCAACAAGGTTGTTGAGCTGCAGCTCGACGAGCATGAGAAGGAGCGTTTCAACGCTTCTTACGAGACGCTGAACGAAATTAAGACCAAGATTTTCGGCTAGTGAAAATTGTCGCCCATAGGGGATACTCCGGTAAATATCCGGAGCTATCCCCTCTCGCATTTGCTAAGGCGCTCGAGCTGCCTATCCACGGCGTCGAGTGCGATATTCGTTTGTCCAGGGACGGAAAAGTTGTGGTCAACCATGACCCCACCTTGGATCGCACCGCAGGTAGGCCCGGCCGCATCGCACAGATGGACTGGGACGAGCTGCGCCACGTCGACATCGGCGATGGGCAGAACATGCTGCTGCTCGATGAACTGCTAGAGATGCTGGGCGATAATCCGCACCATCTCTACATCGAAACCAAGCATCCCTCCGGCCAGGGCGATGTCCTTGAAGAACAGCTGGTGCTGCGCTTGCGCTACGCCGGGCTTCTCGACGACCCCCGCATCCACATGATTTCCTTCTCCCATAAAGCAATCCGCCGGATGCAGTCCCTTGTCCCTCAGGTGGACCGTTTCTACTTGCGGCGTGACTGGGAACGCCATTTCCCAGATATCCTTCTGTCTCGTCCGACGGGGCTGGGAATGTCACTGTTGCGTGCAAAAATGCGTCCCGATGACATTGGGGCGTTCGACCTGCCCACTTATCTGTGGACCGTGGATAGGTCCGACGATATGAAGTGGGCGTGGTCGAACGGCATCGATATCCTCGCCACGAATCAACCAGAAGTAGCCCTACACGCCATAGAACTGTAGGCAGCAGGTAAATTGGTGGGCATGGCCAAGAAGAAAAAGAACAACGAACAGCTGCCTGAGGGCATGTCCCGTCGTCAGGCAAAGCTCGCTGCTCGCGCCGCTGAGCGCGCTGCCCTCGAAAAGGATCCCCGCCCCTTCGGCGGTTTAGCCGCTGAGGCGTCCCTCGTTGCAATGCAGGAATTCGTTCCTTCCGCAACGGCAAAGCTTTCCCTGAAGGGCTTCGACAAGGACGTTTACGTCTCGACCGTGCTCCCAGGTGCATCCGCGGCCCTCATCCGTGATGAGGAGTTTGGTGGCGAGGCATTCGTGGGCCTGCAGGTCCAGTCCCATACCCACAACCCTGGGCGCGACCTCGCTTATGCGCTTAACTGGGTAAAGAACAACAAGCCTGGCTCCGCTCTGGAGTCCACCGCTGCGGACGGCACCGAGCCGGCCTTGAGCGAGTTGCTTGAGGAATCCGCTGAGCTGGATATCAACGTCTACCAGGACTTCGCTTGGTGGATGCCTGAGGGCGCGCAGATCACCCCGCAGGTGGCGCAGTCCATGCAGATGGCCAACGATTCCGTCATTGAGTCCCACCAGGTGGGCAATGACATTGAGGGCATCGCATTCTGGGCTAACGCTGGCGGCGGCAAGGCACACATCCGTTGGGTCCGCCCTAACGATGATGAGAACGCTTTCCTCAACGCCCTGGCCCGCGTCGCTGCACGCGGCGAGTTGAACCTGGGCGAGGGTACCAAGTTCGCTGGTGTCTTCCGTACCCACGGCCTCATCGCGCCGGTCTTCGACCTCAAGCCTGAGGTGGCCCACGACTCTTACGAAGTTGAACTTGCCCGCGTGGACAAGGCGCTGGCCGAGGAGCTCAAGAATGACGCTAACCTCACCGCTGACGAGCGCAAGCAGCTGGAGAACATCAAGTCCCGCCAGGTGACCCTGCGCTAGAGGCAGCTCTAGATGCTTAGCCTGAGCCTTAGTGCTACACGGCAAAGGGGAGAGAAACCAAGATGGCTTCTCTCCCCTTTTATTTTGTTGCGCAGCTTACTTCATCGAGTCCCACAGCTGCTGCGTTGCCTCGTCATCCCACAGCACCACGTTGCCCACGGTGGTGTCTTGGAATCCGCCAATTGGCACGGTCTCAGTTTCCACGCCGCTGGCCATGGCTAGGGCCACGCGAGCGAGGTGCCACACGTGATCCTTTTCACCCACGACGAAGGAGGTTGCGGTGTGGTTGACCAGGGATATTGTGCGGAACGGGTTAATGAGCGTGCCCGGTGAGGTGATCTTGTCGAGCAGCGCTGCGAAGAATTCGCGTTGACGCTGCACGCGGTCCAGGTCGCCCATTGCTGTGGCACGAGTACGCACGTAACCCAGCGCATCACGTCCACGTAGCTCCTGACATCCAGCCTGCAGGTTGATGCCCGCTAGTGGGTCGTCGATGGGCTCCTTGACGCAGATGTCCACGCCGCCGACGGAGTCGACCACGTTGGCAAGTCCGCCCATACCGATTTCCGCATAGTGGTTGATGCGCAGGCCAGTGGATTGCTCCACGGTTTCGGTGAGTAGCTGGGGTCCGCCGTAGGTAAAGGCAGCATTGATCTTGTCCATGCCAAAGCCAGGGACCTCAACGTAGCTATCGCGCGGGATCGAGATGAGCTTCGCCTTGCCGGAGGAAGGGATGTGCAGCAGCATGATGGTGTCAGTACGGCCCACGCCCACGTCACCACCGGTTCCGAGCTCTGCTTGTTCTTCTTCGGTGAGGCCTTGACGGGAATCGGAGCCCACCAGGAGCCAGTTTGTTCCGGCGGTTTTGGCCACCTGCTCGGCCGGCATGGCCTCGATGCGGGTCAGGCGCGAGTCCGTCCACAGGGTAAACACGAGCGTGAAAACGAGCAGGATAGCCACGGCCCAGCCAAAGCAGCCCAGGGATTGCTTGATGGGGTTGGCCTTTTTGCGGCGTCGGTGTGGGCGTTGCTTCGGCGCTGATTCGGGCGCACGATAGCTGCGTGGCACCTCGGGAGTGGGGCGGCGTGGGGCGGGAGCGGCCGGGGTGCTCCGATATCCGGTGTTCTGAGCAGGGCGCTGGTTGCGCTCCATGTAGGCGCCGACGTCGAAGCGAGTTTCCTCTGCGCGCTGTGCTGGGAGCGAGTTAGCCCGCGGCGTAGCACGCGACGCGGAAGGGGAAGAAGCGACGGCAGAGGCGCTGGAGGAACCTGCACGAGGTGGGCGCTGCTGCGCTTGGCGACGCCGCACCGGGCGGCCGTAGCGGTCCCTGATGGGTTTGCCGTCGGCGCCGAGGACATAGTCGGCGGGCGAGCTGGAATTCGAATCTGCTCCAGGGGCGGGGACAGGGCTATCGCCTGCGCGGCGCGCCTCGCGATGCGGGTCTCGTCCAGATTCAGTCATGCGCTCAACCTTACAACGAATTCACATCCGCCCCACAAGGCACACACCGCCCTCCTCCTCATAAACAAGGAGACGGGTGGCGCCGCGGAATGGTTCACAGACCTCGGGGTAGTGATGTGGGTCTTAGAAGAGGAAAGCGTATCCCACGAACGCCACCGCGTCGATGAGGAAATGCGCAATGACAAGCGGCCAAACTTTTCCGGTCTTATGGAAGAAGTAGCCGTAGACCAAGCCCATCACAATGTTGCCGAATCCAGCGGATACGCCCTGGTAAAGGTGATAAGAACCGCGCAGGATCGAGGAAGCTGCGAGAGTTGCTGGCAGGCCCCATCCCGATTGACGCAGGCGCGTCATGAACCAGTAGACCACCACGACCTCTTCCGCAAAGGCATTGGCCGCAGACTTCACAAGCAGCACGGGCATCTCCACCCAGGCATTGTCGAAGGAGGTGGGGACTACCTCCTTGGTCCAGCCAAAATGCAGTGCGGTGTAGTACAACGCCAAGCCCGGGAGTCCAATTAGCGCTGCTAGACCAGCGCCTTGCAGCCAATCCCTGCCCCAGGCAAGAACCCGAGTGGTCGGCTGAGCACCGCTTCCGCCGAGCATAGTGCGCGGCGACATGTGCACGTGCAACAAGTACAAAGCCAACGCACCCCAGGCAAAGAGCACTGCAGCAGAGCACAACTGGAGCCCGATATCGATGAGCGGCAGAGTGGATTGGCTCGCGTTAATCGTCACCGACTGCTCGTTGAGCGGAGCCGGATTGAGCAGAGCATCGGTCAAGCGTAGTGCAGAACGAACACCGGAAATGCCAAAGGTGATGACGAGGACTATCAGGATTTCGCTCCGGAGCGCTTTTAGCGTCTTAAGCGTCTTTGCTGTGTTCATATCCTTAGTCATCGGTGGAGAGCCTTCGCTAGGCCGAGAAGCTCGGCGTCGTCAAGCGTGATGCTTCCCAACTGGACGCCGACCGGTGGGTGATCGTGTACCGGCCAAGGAATCGATACCGCCGGAAGCTTGGCCACATTAAACAACGAGCCCCACGGTGACCAGCGTGTCTGCTCGTCGAAGTTCTCCTGATGATCCAGCGACAAGAAGGTGCCGCGCCGGGGAGGGTCGTAGGCCAGCATCGGGCTTAAAACCGCGTCTACCTGCCAGTACTGCGCCAGAAGCTCAGGCAGTGCTGCCGCATGTAGGCGCGCGGCCGTGTGCTCTTCCTTGCTGAATAATTTGCCCCGTTGCCTGACCCAATCGGTGTAGCCGGCAGCATCAGGAAGCGTGGCCAAGCGCCACATGAACAGGCGCTGGAAGGTCTCGAAGGTCTCAGCTGCTTGCGGATATGGCGAGATAGCCACCGTCTCAAAGCCTTGCGCTTCAAGCGCGGTCGTTGCCTCTTTAACTGCGTGGAGCATGTGCGGTGCAATTTCCACGTCAGCAAAGAGCGGCTGCGTCAGCACGCCAATGCGGGCCCGCGGCGTGCGGGGAGTGAGGCCGTGGAGAAAAGCGGCGTCGGCAAGCGTGCGCGTGATGAAACCCTGCACCGAGAGATCCTCCCCTGCGGGCTTGAAGCCCACCACACCGCACGCGGCTGCAGGAACGCGGATGGATCCGCCGCCGTCAGAAGCGTGCGCGGCCCGGAGCAGACCGCGCGCTACCTGCACTGCTGCGCCACCAGAAGAACCACCTGGCGTGTGTCCCGGATACAACGGATTGTCTGGATGCGGCAGGCCTACCGGCTCCGTGTCCACGCGCAAACCCAACTCGGGGGCTGCCGACTTGCCGATGAAAAGCGCGCCCTGCGCCTCCAAGTCCGCGATGAACGGGTCCGTGACGTCGGGAAAATACGTGCGCGCCTTATGCCCCAGCGTGGTGGGCATTCCCACGACGTCGTTCAAATCCTTGGCCGAGAGAATCCAACCGCTCAGCCTTCCCTGCGTCTGCGGGCGGCGGTCCAAGTCGAGGTGGGTGAAACCATGCTCTTCTGCGGAAAGAGAAGACACAGACTCGCGCAGCTTTTCCAGGGTGAACTCCATGGCAGCACAGTCTAGTGGGCTAAGGTTTCCCCTATGAGCACCACCACAAAAGCCAGCACGAAGATTGCTTTCTTGGGCCCTGCGGGGACCTTTACCGAAGCCGCTATGCAGCAGTTGAGCGTGCACTTTGAACAGGTGGAACCCTTGCCAGTGAGCTCGCCTTCGGAAGCCCTGGCCGCGGTGCGCGCAGGTGTTGCTGACTTTGCTTGTGTGGCGATTGAGAACTCTGTCGATGGCGCTGTGACTGCGGCTTTCGACGCCCTCGTGGAAGGCGAGCGCGTGCAGGTCTACCGCGAGGTGGACCTCCCAGTGGTGTTTAGCATCATGGTGCGTCCAGGAATGCAGCTCGGCGACGTCGCGACATTCGCCACCCACCCCGTGGCTTATCAGCAGGTGCGTGGTTGGCTGAAGGAGAACCTGCCAGGCGTGAAGTTCGTGCCGGCTAGCTCCAACGGTGCCGCTGCCCAGGCGGTGGCGCAGGGGGAGATTGACGCAGCGGCCGCGCCCGCGCGTGCGGCTGAGCTCTTTGGCTTGGACACGCTTGCCGACGGCGTCGCAGACGTCGCAGACGCTACCACCCGGTTTGTGCTGGTTGGGCCTGCTGGCAAGCCGACTGCGCGCACGGGGCACGACAAGACCTCGGTGATTTTTACGCTGCCTAATGAACCTGGTTCGTTGGTCGGTGCGTTGGAGGAATTTGCTCACCGTGGCGTGGATCTTTCCCGCATCGAGTCGCGCCCCACCCGCAAGACCTTCGGTACCTACCGCTTCCATGTGGACCTCATTGGGCACATTGAGGACCAGCCGGTAGCAGAGGCGCTGCGCGCGGTGTGGCTACGCGCAGAGGAACTCATGTTTGTGGGCTCGTGGCCGTCTGTTGCGGAAATTGGTGAACAGCCGCGTGATCTCGATCGCTTGGTGGCCGCGGATGAATGGGTAGCGCAGGCGCGTCAGGGCAAATAATGTAGGTGCCATGTCCGGAAGAATCTTTCTTGTGCGCCATGGCCAGACGTTTTCCAACGTAGAGCGTCTCCTCGATACCCGCCCTCCGGGAGCCGAGCTTACTGAGCGCGGCCGTGACCAAGCCACTGAGGTAGGCCGCGAGCTCGCGGAGCTGACCGCAGGCCGCAAGGTGCGCTTCTACTGCTCCGTGGCACTCCGTGCGCAGCAGACTGCGATGCTGGCAGCTGCTTCATTTGCGGAGGCTACCGACCAGTTCCGCGTCCCGGTTGAGGTCAAGGCTGGGCTGCACGAGATCCTCGCAGGCGACTTTGAGATGGACGGCAGCGAAGAAGCGCACCGTTCTTACATGGTGGCGTTGCGCGGCTGGATTGACGGCGACGCCGCCGCCTGTATGGAGGGTGGCGAGACCTATTCCGACGTCCTGGCCCGCTACCAGCCGGTGGTTGAGGAGATCGCGGCGGAACTCGGTGACGATGACGACGCCGTGATTGTCAGCCATGGCGCGGCCATCCGCGTGGTAAGCCGCCATGCCACCGGCATCGACGCCGACTTTGCGTACACCGGATACATGCCCAACGGCAGATTTACCCTCATGGAGCCAGGCGGCAAACCCTTTGGCCAGTGGACGCTTAAGCGCTGGGCCGACACCGATATTGATGAAGCCAGCGGTGTCGCACCGACCATGTACTAAACAGGCGATGGGGAGGAGGCTGACTAACCCCAGCCCAAGTGGTGGAGCTCGTCCTCTTCAAGGCCGAAGTAATGCCCCAACTCGTGGAAGACGGTTACTTCGACTTCATGCGCGAGCTCTTCTTCGCTGTTGCACCAGTGCTGCAGGGCGCCGCGATAGATAAAGATGGTATCGGGCAGAAAACCCGTGTGGTCGAAAGTGCGTTCAGGGAGTGCGACCCCTACGTATAAGCCCAACAGGTGGGGGTTGTCCTCGTTGTAATCCTCCACGAGGATGGCCAGGTTTCGCATGCGGTGCACGAATTCATCTGGGATCTTGTCCAGGGCATCCGTGACCATCTCTTCGAAGCGTTCTTCACTGACCAGGTACATAAGCTTTCCGATGTAGACCGAGGCAGACCGAGGCGTGAACCTACTGACCTGGTGCTACCGCAGGGGTTGGTGCTGCCGCGCCAGGGGCCGCAGATGGTGCAGCGGACGGCGCTGCCGAAGCGTTGTTGCGGATCGGGTTGCGCTCAGGCTGCTGTGCAGGTGGGGCACCATCGATGGTCAGCGCAGCGCGGCCACCCGTGGCCGAGCCCGTGATAGTGGAGAAGGAACCGTTGTTAGGGTGCATCAGCGAGCAGTTCACTGAGCGGGAGCCACCGTTCCAGGAGGCCTCGCTGACAGAGCCCCAGAATGGCTGCAGCGTGGATTGGTAGAGGTTTTCTTCCCCGCCCAAGTACTTCTCAGCGGCGGCGGTGCAGGTCTCGTTGAGGTAGGTGTCGAGCTCCTCGCCGGCTGGGTAACCGTTAGGGAAGCGTTCGCCCAAGTTAACAACGGATACGGTCTCAAGCTGGTGCGGTTGAGCGCAGTCAACGGTGCGCATGATCTGCTTGTCATCGATGCTGCGGCACTCGCCGGCCTTGGCCACGACAGCTTGGTCCACTGCCTCCACGTTGCCGGTGCTCAGCTGCGGTACACCAGTTTCATCAGTGGTTTGTAAGCCGCACAGTAGGGTGCGGTCGCCCTTGTCCCAAGCGTTAGACGGCGGCAAGACTGAGGCGATGTCATACTTTCCTGCCGGATCCCATTTGCCGTTTAAGTAACCCAAAGTGCTGGACGCGCAGAGCTCATCGCGTAGCGCGTTCTGGCGGGTGACGTCGGGGCGTTTGGCGGTAGGGCCAAACTCGCTGGTGGGGTAGGTGCTGAGATCCTCGCGAGCGGCGACCTCAAAGCGGTGCGGTTCAGCGCAGGAGATGGATTGGAAGTTAGAGATCTCGCCCTTGGCGTCGATGTCCCATGTCAAGCAGGTTCCAGATTCGGCAGAGGTAAAGGAGGCAACTTCCATTTCGGAGGTCGGCGCGGTCTCATCCGTTGAGGTTTCGCCCGCGGTGGTGCCGGTGGAGGGGCTCCAAAATCCATATGCGCCCAAGAAAGCGGCCGCGGCGAGGGCGGCCACTAGGAAAAGGCGGACGGCAAAGGATGAGCGCCAAGGGGAAGTTTTACTCATAAGGCCTCCTATAGTACCCGCTAGTGCTGCATAGCTCGGAAATCCTGGGAGGCCGCTTGCCCATGCGGCCTGCGTGGAAGAAGGTCGCTAGTTCTCGAGGGCGCGGCTCACGCGGGTGGTGAGATGGTAGCGGTCGGTGCGATAAACGGAGGAACACCACTCGACGGGACGGTCGCCTGAGCGGGACTTGCGGATGATGTGCAGCAAGGGGGTTCCAGGTTCGACGTCGAGAAGCTCGGCGATCTCGGGGTCAGCCGCAATAGCAGTTACTGTCTGGTCTGCCTCGGTAATCGGCAGATCGAAATTAGAGTCCAAAATGGCGTAGACAGAGTTGTAAATATCATTTTCTAGGAGGTTGGGGACAAAAGAAGAGTTATACCAACCGTCGTCGATGGAATAGGGTTCCCCGTCGCCCAGTCGCAGGCGTCGAAGGTGAGTGTGGGTCAAAGTGGAATCGGTGCCGAAGAACTCGGATACCTCATCTGGGGCTGATGCCCGCCCGCCTAACAAGATTTTGCTCGAAGCCTGGACGTGCTGTGCGCCCATTTCGTCGGAAAAAGAGGCCAAGTGAAGGCGTGAAACGAGGGGATTAGGGGCCACGAAAGTGCCTTTTCCGCGTACTCGCCGTAGGCGACCAGTGGCCACAAGATCACCGATGGCGCGGCGAACCGTGATGCGGGAAACGCCATACGTCTCCTCCAAAATGCGTTCACCAGGGAGAATGTCCCCTGGCTTGAGCGTTGTGTTGCACAGCTCAGTGAGGATGTCACGAAGCTGGGCATGCTTGGGGACTGGTCCGTCGGTGATGATTTGTGCGGTCATATTCACATAATAATTCGCTGGTTATTACCACTGCAAGGCTCATGTAGTGCGGTAAGCTTTTCAACGTGATTGATCTTAAGTTCCTCCGCGAAAACCCAGACGTTGTCCGTGCCTCCCAGGTCACCCGTGGGGAGGACCCAGCTCTTGTCGATCAGCTCCTGGCTGCCGACGAAGCTCGCCGTTCCGCTATCTTGGCGGCAGACGAGCTGCGTTCCGAGCAGAAGGCTTTTGGCAAGAAAATTGGACAAGCTTCCCCAGAAGAGCGCCCTGCTCTTCTGGAGGGCTCCAATGAGCTGAAGGAAAAGGTCAAGAAGGCCGAGGCTGAGCTAGCTGAGGCTGAGGCAAAGGTTAAAGATCTTCAGTTCCAGATCTCGAACGTGGTTGAGGGAGCACCAGCGGGCGGCGAGGATGACTTCATCGTCCTTGAAGAGGTTGGCGCCATCCCAGAATTCGACTTTGAGCCGAAGGATCACCTCGAGCTCGGCGAGTCCCTTGGACTCATCGACGTCAAGCGCGGTGCCAAGGTTGGTGGCGCTCGCTTCTACTACCTCACCGGTGACGGTGCCTTCCTGCAGCTGGGCATGCTCATGCTGGCCGCGCAGAAGGCGCGTGAAGCAGGTTTCCAGCTGATGATCCCGCCAGTTCTGGTGCGCCCAGACATCATGGCTGGCACCGGCTTCTTGGGTCAGCACTCCGATGAGATCTACTACCTGCCTGCTGATGATTTGTACCTGGTTGGTACCTCCGAGGTCGCCCTCGCTGGCTACCACAAGGATGAGATCCTGGACCTCAGCGATGGCCCAATCAAGTACACCGGTTGGTCCTCCTGCTTCCGCCGTGAGGCTGGTTCCCACGGTAAGGACACCCGCGGCATTCTTCGCGTCCACCAGTTCGACAAGCTGGAGATGTTCGTCTTCTGTAAGCCAGAGGAAGCAGAAGAGATGCACCAGATGCTGCTGAATATGGAAAAGGACATGCTCGCTGCGATGGAGCTGCCATACCGCACCATCGATATCGCTGGTGGTGACCTCGGCTCCTCTGCAGCCCGCAAGTTCGACAACGAGGCATGGGTTCCTACCCAGGGCTGCTACCGCGAGCTCACCTCGACCTCGAACTGCACCACTTTCCAGGCGCGCCGCCTGCAGACTCGCTACCGCGATGAGAATGGCAAGACCCAGTACGCTGCAACACTCAACGGCACCTTGGCCACCACCCGTTGGCTTGTAGCCATCCTTGAGAACCACCAGCAGCCTGACGGCTCCGTTGTTGTTCCTGAGGCACTGCGCCCATTCGTGGGCAAGGATGTTCTGCGTCCGAAATAAGGAACTGTAAAAAGTATTGATTATGTACGCCTCTCCCCCGGGTTCTTGCAGCCCGGGGGTCCGTGTATCCCAGACCCTTTAGCGCTTTGATTTCACTGCTCTATCCAATCCGCCACTCGTCAGGGGACCATGATGAACGCAATTAAAGACTTCTTTTACCAACGAATTGTTACCCTGGCCCGAGGTGTCACCATCGCGCAGGGGTTGCAGATCCGTACGTGGGGCGAAGAGAACATTCCTGACAAAGGCGGCGCAGTGTTGGTGGTCAACCACACTGGCTACATGGACTTCGTATTCGGTGGCTTCATTCCGCATCAAAAGAAGCGTCTGGTACGGTTCCTCGCCAAGGCCGGCGTATTCAAAACCCCAGTTGTGGGCCCATTGCTGAACATGATGGGTCACGTTCCAGTCGATCGCATCGACGGGGGCGAATCCATCCGCCGCGGGATCGAGCTGGCGAAGGCGGGCGAGCTTGTCGGCGTTTTCGCCGAAGGTACGATTTCCCGCAGTTTTGAGATACGCAGCATGCGCAGCGGCGCGGCCCGCATCGCCTATGAAGCAGGCGTCCCCGTCATTCCCATGGTGGTCTTTGGCTCGCAGCGCATCTGGACAAAAGGGCAGAAGAAGAACCTGGGCCGCAGCAACACCCCGCTATTGATCCGGGCGCTGGAGCCATTTACCCCGACGGGCAACGTCGAGGCAGACACCGCCGAAATCCGTCGCCGCATGCAGGCCGGTGTTGAGGGCCTGTGGAAGGACTACGAGGCCGAGTTTGGCCCCATGCCCAAGGGCGCTTTCTGGGTTCCTGCCCGCATGGGTGGAGGAGCGCCCACCCTGGAGGAGGCCGAGCGCGAGGACAAGGCCGTGGAGTCGGAGCGCTACCGTGTGCGCCGCCTCCGCGACGATCTGATGGGGCTCAAGACCCGCATCACCGAGGCAACCTCCGAGCTGCTCAGGGAACGTCTTGCTATCACCGCCAAGCCTTCGACGGACGAACTCGAAGAGCTTAAGCATACGGCCCCAGAGACACTTGATTGGGTCAAGGAGAACTTGAACTCGGTCCTCGAGGAGGCTACCCGCGGGCTTGAGGAAGGGCGCGACAAAGTCACGGAGATCATGGCCCAACTCAAGCTCGACGTTGCAGAAGCTCAGGCTAATCTTGCGACAAGCAGCAAGGAGGTCTTCGCCGGTTCTGTCGTGGAGCAGGGCTTGCTCAGCGCCGCGACGCAGTCGCGCCTTATCGTCTCCCGCCTGCCGCATCGCATGAAGGCTAACTTCACGCAGATCCCGCGCATCGTTGTGGCCGATGAGTCTGCGATGAACTATGACGGCGACTCCATCACCACGCGTCTGCACGATGCATTCGCTGGAATCTATCCCGAGTCGGAGATCCTCATCTTGGTGTCGCCGCAGGCGGCGCAGCATCCTGACTCGACCTTTGACCCGATTCAACAAGAACTATGGAGGATTGAGCATCAGGGAGGCGTCGTCAAGCACGGCTCCGAAGTGATCGCCGTGCATGCGCTTGACGACGCCACCGTCACCGCCATCGAATCCATCCCCGAGATGGTCGTCGAGTGGTCGCGTGAGGGCGATGACATTGTCTCTGGCCATATCAAGCGCGAGCTGAAGGAAGTGGCGGAGCAGCTCGGAGAGGTGCCAGGTATCGGCCTCATTGATACCCCTGCTGGTCTCATCGTTGTAGCAGCTGAGGTTAATCGCTGGAATGCAACGCAACGTATCTTGGACGCCGTTGCCGCTGAGCCTAAGGACATTACTGTCTTTGCGGGAGAGGATGGCGACGAGGTCTATCTCGACCATGCGCAGGTAGTGGCCCTGGAGACCGCACCGATTGAGCTGGTGAAGGAGGCGTCCTCGGTGACGTATTCGGCGGATCGTGCTGGCATTCCTGAGGTGCTCGAAGCAATGGCGAAGCTTAATACGCGCCGTTAGTACCACCCGCATCAACCAAGGGGCTCTGGATATGACCAGACGCCCCTTCTTCTATGCCCACTACTCCCCCTTAATTGGGGTGAAAGAGCTTTGTTTCCTTTATAAAAACTCGTGGAAATTGCTGGTTGGCCACGCGAAAGTTACGGGTGAGTAGCTTCACATTCGCGACCGCGCCGTGACCTTTAACATGAATCCCAGGAGAAAAGATCTTCAAGGCCCGAGGCGGGGAATGGACCACTTTGGGCGACGATGACGCTCCATTGGCCACCGTAGCGTCCTTTAAGCAAGGTGGCGCCAGGGGCAAGAGAGGAGATGGGGTCAGTAATGACTACGCTAAGCAACCAAAGTTTCAATCCGGAGTACTACGAGAAGGCTTGGGAGAACTACTCCACTGAGGAATACGACGTTGTCATCATCGGCGGCGGTTCCGTGGGTGCGGGTGCTGCCGTTGACGCTGCAACCCGTGGCCTGAAGACGGCAGTAGTGGAGACCCGCGACTTCGCAGCAGGTACCTCCTCACGTTCTTCAAAGATGTTCCACGGCGGCCTGCGCTACCTGGCTATGTTCGACTTCCGTCTCGTAGCCGAGTCGCTCCACGAGCGCGAGCTCAACATGTCGACCCTCGCGCCGCACCTGGTTAAGCCACTGAAATTCATCTTCCCGCTCACCCACCCAGTCTGGGAGCGCGTCATGATGTTCGGTGGCTTTACTTTGTATGACCTCATGGGCGGTGCAAAGAGCGTTCCTATGCAGAAGCACCTGACCCGCAAGGGCGTGCTCAAGGTTGCGCCGGGTCTGAAGGACGACGCTGTCGTGGGCGGAGTGCGCTACTACGACACGCTTGTCGACGACGCCCGCCACACCATGACCGTCCTGCGCACTGCCGCTGAGTTCGGCGCCAACGTGCGCACCGGCACCGAGGTCATCGGCTTCGAAAAGGATCGTGGCGGCCGCATTATCGGTGCTCATGTTCGCGACCTCGCAACCGGCCGCGAGGCCACCATCAAAGGCCGCGTCTTCATCAACGCCACCGGTGTCTGGAATGACAAGATTCAGGAAATGGCCGGCGTGGAGGGCAAGTTTACCGTTCACGCCTCCAAGGGCGTGCACATCGTTGTGCCGAAGGATGCCCTCGACGCTGACGCAGCCCTGTGCTTCGTCACCGAGAAGTCCGTGCTCTTCGTCATCCCATGGGGCGAATACTGGATTATCGGTACCACCGACACCGACTGGGAGAAGGGTCTGTCCTTGCCAGATCCAGCACCGACCAAGGCCGACATCGACTACATTCTTGACCAGGTCAACCAGCGCGTTTCCCGTACTATCACCCGCTCCGATATCGTCGGCGTCTACTCGGGCCTGCGCCCGCTGCTCACCGGCAAGTCCGACACCACCACCAAGTTGTCCCGCAACCACGCCGTGGCCAAGGTTGCTCCGGGCCTCGTCTCCGTTGCAGGCGGCAAGTACACCACCTACCGCGTCATCGGTAAGGACGCCGTTGACCTGGCCGTCAAGGAGCTGACCTTCGACGTCCCAGAGTCCGTCACCGAACGCACCCCAATCCTGGGTGCCGAGGGCTACCATGCGCTGGCTAACCAGGTACCGTCCTTGGCTAAGCGCTACGGAGTGCACCAGGACGTCATCGAGCACCTGCTGGGCCGCTACGGTTCCCTGCTGGGCGAAGTCCTGGCTCCTGCAGAGGACGACCCTGAGCTGCTCAAACCGCTGCCGAATGCGGAGCACTACCTGTGGGCCGAGGTGCGCTACGCCGTCACCCATGAGGGCGCACTGCACCTCGAAGACGTTCTCTCCCGCCGACTGCGCATCGCCATTGAGTACGCCGATCGCGGCGTCGATTCCGCCGATGCGGTGGCCGACTTCATCGCGCCTTTGCTGGGCTGGGATGAGGCTACCAAGCAAGCAGAAATCGCTGCATTCAAGGAGCACACTGAGGCTGAACTCCAGGCTGAGGCAGCACTTACCGATCAAGAAGCAAACGACATCCTCGTGCGCGCGGCGGGTAAGCCGCAGGGATAAGGACCATTCAAGAGAAAGACTAAAAGCATGACCGCAATGGATGCTTTCCTCTGGGAGTTCATCGGAACTGCCCTGCTCCTCCTGCTGGGTAACGGCGTGTGCGCCTTGGTCAACCTGCGCACCTCCGGTGCTAAAGGATCTGACTGGATTGTCATTGCCCTGGGCTGGGGCATGGCAGTTTTCGTGGGCGCCAGCGTGGCGGACCCATCCGGCGGCCACCTCAACCCGGCCGTGACCTTGATGGTTGCCATCAACGGCGGCCTTGAGTGGAACCTCGTTCCTGCCTACATCGCAGGCCAGCTTTTGGGCGCAATGCTCGGCGCTTTGCTTGCTTGGGCGGCCTTCAAGCAGCTTTTCGACGCCAATAACCTCGACGAAGCTGGCAATGAAACCGGTGCGAACGCCTCCACCGGTGGCATCTTCTTCACTGGCCCTGCTCACCCGAATAATTTCTGGAATGCGGTCACTGAGTTCATCGGTACCTGCGTACTGTTGATGTTCATTGCCTTTGGTCCTTCCGGCGGTGAGATTGGTGCACTGAAGTATTTCGCAGTCGCATTCGTCGTCGTTTCGGTCGGCCTTTCCCTGGGTACCCCAACCGGCTACGCCATTAACCCGGTCCGTGACCTGGGCCCGCGCTTGATGTACGCATTCGTCCTTCCCATCAAGGACAAGGGAAGCGCCAACTGGGGCTATGCCTGGGTACCAATCGTCGCCCCGATGCTCGCTGCAGTAGCCATCGGTTTCCTTTCCATGGCTTTGGCTTAAATACGCATCTCACCGCATCTTTAGAAATACGCAAGGAGTAAACCCATGAGCGAAAACAAGTTCGTAGCAGCAATCGACCAGGGCACTACGTCCACCCGCTGCATCATTTTCAACCACGACGGCGAGCAGGTCGCTGTCGGCCAGTTCGAGCACGAGCAGATCTTCCCGGAAAAGGGCTGGGTTGAACACGACCCGAAGGAAATCTGGGACAACACCCGCCGTGCTGTCGGCGAGGCTTTGGCCAACGGCGACGTCGCCGTCGAGTCAATCGTTGCGCTGGGCATCACCAACCAGCGCGAGACCACCGTTGTGTGGGATAAAAACACTGGTGAACCGGTCTACAACGCAATCGTGTGGCAGGACACCCGCACCACCCAGATCTGCAAGGAGCTGGCGGGGGAAGAGGGCCCGGACAAGTGGCGTCGCCGCACCGGCCTGGTCATCAACTCCTACCCGGCAGGCCCAAAGGTCAAATGGATCCTCGATAACGTCGAGGGTGCTCGCGAGCGCGCCGAGGCTGGTGACTTGCTCTTCGGCACCATCGATACCTGGCTGCTGTGGAACCTCACCGGCGGTGCTGAGGGCGATGGCGATGAGCCAGCTCTGCACGCAACCGACGTCACTAATGCGTCCCGTACCCTCTTGATGGACATCGAGACTCTCAAGTGGGACGAGGAACTGTGCAAGGAGATGGGAATTCCTACCTCCATGCTGCCGGAGATTCGCCCGTCTCTGAGCGACTTCCGCACCGTGCGTTCCCGCGGTTCGCTGGCGGGCGTTCCGATTCACGCCATCCTCGGTGACCAGCAGGCAGCTATGTTCGGCCAGGGCTGCTTCCGCCCAGGTTCTGCAAAGAACACCTACGGCACCGGCCTGTTCCTCCTGCTCAATACCGGTACCACTCCGAAGTTCTCCGAGAATGGCCTGCTGACCACGGTTTGCTTCCAGCGTGAAGGTGAGAGGCCGGTCTACGCACTCGAGGGCTCCGTCTCCATGGGTGGCTCCCTGGTTCAGTGGCTGCGTGACAACCTGCAGATGATTCCTAACGCTGCGTCCATTGAGAACATGGCTCGTTCCGTGAAAGACAACGGCGGCGTCTACTTTGTTCCTGCTTTCTCTGGTCTGTTCGCACCGTACTGGCGTCCGGACGCACGCGGTGTCATCGTTGGCCTGACCCGCTTTGCAAATCGCAACCACATTGCACGTGCGGTCCTGGAGGCGACTGCTTACCAGACTCGCGACGTCGCCGATGCCATGGTCGCTGACTCCGGCGTGGAGATTACCGAGCTGCGCGTGGATGGCGGCATGACCCACAACGAGCTGCTGATGCAGTTCCAGGCCGACATCCTCGGCGTGGAGGTCCACCGTCCGAAGAACGTAGAGACCACCGCAACAGGTGCGGCCTTCGCGGCTGGCCTGCAGGCCGGTTACTTCGAGGACCTGAAGATCCTGGACACCGGCGCCGGCGAGTTCAAGGTCTGGAAGCCGCAGATGGAAGAGGAAGAGCGCGCTGGCCTCTACAGCGAGTGGAAGCGCGCCATCAAGCGCTCCCTCGACTGGGAGGACTCTGACGAGGATGACACGATCCAGTAGTCGCAGCTAAGTGTCCCAGCTAAATACTGAACCTGCTGACTGTAGTTAGAACAAAACCTCCGTGGCCCCACATCTTAAGATGTGGGGCCACGTCCTAAGCTGTGGGGCCACGTAGACTATGAGGCATGGTCCATTCCCAGTCGGCACCGCGCCTTATCGCCAGTGACATTGATGGAACTCTGTTGGACAGGAATCACCGTGTCACGCGGCGCAACCGTGAAGCAATCGCCCGCGCAGTTAGTGCGGGTGCCTACTTTGCGCTTTCGACTGGGCGGCCTTTCCGCTGGATTGCGCCCGTTCTTGAACAGCTCACCGTGCGCCCTGTATGCGTGACGTCGAATGGCGCCGTGATTTATGATTCCGCCGCCGATACGATCCTCAGCGCACATGAACTACAGCCCGCCGCCATCAGTAAGGTTATCGCCGTGGCCCAAGAAGCCTTGGCGCCTTATGGGGGAGTGGGGTTTGGCGCCGAGCGCACCGGTTCCTCGTTGGCGGACCCAGTCGAAGAGCTCTTTGTGGTGGAGCCCCACTATTCAGAGAATGCGCTCTTTGACGGATTCGGCCTCGTAAGCATCGACGAGCTTGCCTCCCAACCCGCGGTAAAACTGCTGGTCCGCAACACTCACTTCACTGCTCCTGAGCTGTACTCACTCATCGCACCACGGGTTGACCCAACGGTTGCGCATGTCACCTACTCGATGAACGAAGGCATCCTCGAAGTCGCGGCGCCGAATGTAACCAAGCGCAAAGGGGTGGAATGGCTCGCCGAGCGTTTTGGTGTGGACCGTGAGGACATCATCGCGTTCGGGGATATGCCCAACGACATTGAGATGCTCTCCTGGGTGGGTCACGGCGTGGCGATGGATAATGCGCATCCCTACGTCAAAGAGGCCGCAGATGAAGTGACCGTGGCCAACCACCAATCCGGCGTCGCCAAAGTCTTGGAGCAGTGGTTCTAAACCGATAGAAAAAGGAGTCGTCTCCTCCTCAACTCCGGTGAGGTAGGAGGACGGCTCCTTCTATGCTTTCGGCGGCGACTTAGTTGGTGAAGACGTTAATCTTCTCAGTCGCAGGGTCGTACTGAATGTAGCCGCCCTGGAAGTTGACGCGGATCTCGCGACCGTTGCCGGTGGAAATCTCATCAGTCGTCGGCAGTCCGAGCTTGGTGGAGTTGTCGTTCTCAGCCCAAGTCTTGGCGACCTTGCCCACCAGCGCGTGGGTGCCGGTGTCCTTGGAGGAGAGCACCACGCCGTTTTCGAAGAGCTGCGAGACAACGCCAGCGTTGACATCTGGGCCGCCTACTGCCAAACCGAGAACCGGTCCGAAGGCATTCAAGATGGCGGTCCAAGACTTCTGGAGACCTGGGTTGCCGGAGATCTGGACGACCTTGTTGACCACAGTCGGAACCTCAGCGGCGGTGAGACCGCCGACGACTTTCTGACCGCCATCAATGCTTGTGCCTGAACGCCTGAGCAGGACGGCAACCAATGCAGCGGCAATACCTGCGACGGCCTGGATGACGGCGACCGGAACCTGTGTGCCGCCAAGGGAAGACTGGACGCCGGCTGCCGGCGGCGGGGTGTTGCCGCCAGTATTGCCGCCAGCGTTGCCGGTGCCCGGGGTGACCCAGGAGCCGGTACCGGAAGAGCCGCTCTTTACAGCCTGGTACTTCTTGTAAGTTGCATTACGGATCTCATCCCAGTGCTGAACGGTGTAGTTGCCTGGACAAGTGTGATAGTGCAGGTCGCGGTGTCCGTGGAAGACTGGAACGTGAGCTATTTGTCCCGCAGCAAACTTGGAGCCGCTGAAACCGCCGGAGCGCAGGTCCGCGTAACCGCGAGGGTCGATGTTGGAGATAGCGGCCTTCCAGCCAGCGATCTCAGCCACGGAGTTGAGAATTGCCTGGGTTGGTTCAGCCTGATCGTAGTTACCAATCATGGAGATACCCCAGGTGTTCGAGTTGAAACCACCGACATGTGCGCCCTGGACAGCCTTGTCGAGTCCGCCGTAGCGGCCCTCATAGATGGTGCCGAACTTGTCCACGAGGACGTTGTATCCGATGTCGCACCAGCCGAGGTTCACGGCGTGGTACTGGTAGATGCCGCGCATCTGTGCAGCCGCGTCAGCCTTGGTGTAGTTGTTGTTGCCCGCGGTGTGGTGCAGGGTCATGGCCTTGACGCCGTTGTCGTAGGTCGGGCCCATGCAACGCTTGGACTCGTCAGCACCCCAGCCCGCGCGGGAGACAACCTTCGGCATGCCGTCGGTAACGGCGGTCTGCTCGATAGCCTCGCCAGCCTGAGCGTTGCCGTCGATGAAGACAGCTTCCATGCCCTCGACGCTGGTGTTAGCAGCGGCGGCCGGCTGCTCTGCCGGTTGGTCTGCCGGTTGCTCGGGGCTTTCGGCATCGAGCTCCTCGACGTCAGCTACAGGAGCGATGGCGCCAACGTTGTATGGCAGCGGAGCCGGACGAGGGTTGGCGGCCTGCTCTGCGGCTTGTTCGGCTGCCTGGTCGAGAACGGAAGTCTCGGAAGGTGCGGCCTCAGAAGGTGCCGCTTCGGAAGGCGCAGCAGATTCGGTTGGAAGGGACTCCGCGGCACCCGGCTCCACCTCGGTCTCCTTGAAGCTCTCATCCAGGTTGGAACCAGAGACGAGGTCCACATTGCTGATGGAAACCTGCACGTCGTTGGTGGTTCCGGTGTAGATCAGCTCGGTGCCGTTGACGGCGTTGGGGTCGTCGTTGTTGTAGCTCAACGAATCCATGTCGTACCACTGCGTCCACGAGCCGTCGGCCTGCTTTGCACGCACGAATGCTGCCACGTCGCGGGGGCCCTTCCAGGTCACGGCGAACATAGAGAAAGGCTCGTCGCGGTGGAACTGCTTCACGGCGCGGGGGCCGTCGCCCTCGCCCTGTGCGGAGATGGCGGCGTCTTCGACAATGACGGTCTCGCCATCGCCAAAGCTGGTCGAGGCCGAGGAAACGTCAATTGGGCCGGAGCCGTTTTCCTGCGTGCGCAGGACCTGATTGCTGCCGAAGGCAGCGGCCGCGACCATGGAGATCGAGGTGACTGCGGCGATGAGCGGCGTGGACCACTTCGACTTGGTGGGAACAATGCGGCGTCGTAGTCGTAATTGCACGTTTTCTCCCTAGGGTTTTGCGTAGCGTGTGTGGACTGCACGTGATGGATGCTCACGCACCGAGAGTGCTTAGCGCACTACGCAGGGAAAGCTGGATATGGCAGTTAACCAGTGCAGGAGGTTTCGACAGCTAAAACCGCATACAAAAGTTAACAGTTGGGCAAGATGTTACTTCTGTTATTGCTGTGAATTTTGTTGCGACACGCGTTGAGGGTGCATTCTTGGGAAGACTTCTAATGCGTGTCATCTGGGTGTCCTCCGCGGTAGTGGGCGGGATCTGCAATAAGGTGGTGGCATGACTTCTTATGACCTCATCGTTGTTGGATCTGGATTCTTCGGCTTGACCGTGGCCGAGCGTGCTGCCTCGCAGCTGGGCAAGAAGGTGCTCATCGTCGAGCGCCGTAACCACCTAGGCGGAAACGCCTACTCCGAGGCCGAGCCAGAGACCGGCATCGAGGTGCACAAGTACGGTGCGCACCTGTTCCACACCTCTAACGAGCGCGTGTGGAACTACGTCAATCAGTTCACTGATTTCACCGACTACCAGCACCGCGTGTTCGCCATGCACGATGGCACCGCTTACCAGTTCCCGATGGGTCTGGGCCTTATCAATCAGTTCTTCGGCAAGTATTACTCGCCGGATGAGGCGCGTCAGCTCATCAAGGATCAGGCAGGCGAGTTCGATGTCGATGAGGCACAGAACCTGGAAGAAAAGGCCATCGCACTGATCGGCCGTCCGCTGTACGAGGCTTTCATCCGCGACTACACCGCCAAGCAATGGCAGACCGACCCGAAGGAGCTGCCGGCCGGCAACATCACCCGCCTGCCGGTTCGCTACACCTTCAACAACCGCTATTTCAATGACACCTACGAGGGCCTGCCAGTAGACGGTTACGCGGCATGGCTGGAGAACATGGCAGACCACGAGCTTATCGACGTCCAGCTGGACACCGATTGGTTCGAGGTTCGCGAACAAGTTCGCGAAGAGAACCCGGATGCACCGGTTGTCTACACCGGCCCGCTGGATCGTTACTTCGATTTCGCGGAAGGCGAGCTGGGCTGGCGCACCCTGGACTTTGATCTAGAGGTCTTGCCGACCGGTGACTTCCAAGGCACCCCGGTGATGAACTACAACGATGCTGACGTTGACTACACCCGCATCCACGAGTTCCGCCATTTCCACCCGGAGCGGCAGGATAAGTACCCGAAGGACAAGACCGTCATCATGAAGGAGTACTCGCGCTTCGCTGAGTCGGGCGACGAGCCTTACTACCCAATCAACACTCCAGAGGATCGCACCAAGCTCGAGGCTTATCGACGCCGCGCTGCGGCCGAGGCGAAGGAGAACCAGGTTCTCTTTGGCGGCCGCCTGGGCACCTATCAGTACCTCGACATGCACATGGCCATTGCCTCTGCGCTGAGCATGTTTGACAACAAGCTGGCTCCGTTCTGGAACGAGGGCAAGGCGCTTGAGCAGGAGCGTGGCCACTAAGCCGAACTCCGTCAACAGAACACTTAACACTCAACACACCACCCAACACTCCACTCAACACACCACACTATGGAGTGTTGGGTGGTGTGTTGTATGCAGTGTTGTGTAGTGTTGTGTATGTCGGGAAAATCATGATTGACCTGCGAAATCAACCCTCACTGTGAGGATTTCGGACGAGGAACACGTGCGAACACTACACAACACACCACAGTGTGTGTAGTGTTGTGTGTAGTGTTTGAGGGTGTTCAGGAGCGTTGAGCACTGATAGGGGTGAGTGATTGTGGTCTGGGACGATGACCAAGCGGAGATCGCCGAGATCATTGGAAGCCTGCGATCTCAGGGCACCGATACGCGTGCCGTAGAGGTCAAGGCAGCTGCGGGAGGTTTTCCCAAGAAGCTTGTTCGCTCTATCTCTGCCTTTGCTAACGGAACCGGTGGAATCATCATCTTGGGGCTGGATGAAGACAACGGGTTCGTTCCGGTACCAGGCTTTGATGCTACCGCCATGGCGGATGCCCTGGCTGGCGCATGTGCAGACCTCGTGACCCCGTCGGTTCGCGCCCAGATCGACATTGTTGAGTGGGAGGGCGCGAGCATTGTCGTTGGCACCATTCCCGAATGTGCTCCTTTTGAGAAGCCTTGCTGGGTCGTTTCTCAGTCGAAGTATCACGGCAGCTATATCCGGGTCCATGATGGGGACCGCGTACTAAAGCCATACGAGATTGACCGGCTGGAGGAAAACAAAACCCAGCCGGAATGGGATCTGGAGCCGGTTCCTGATGCTGACATCGACGATCTGGATCCTGACATTGTGGCCGAGATCTTGGCCCGCGAGCGCTCCATCCATGAACGCATTTTTGGACGGTTGAGCGATGAAGAGGCGATGTTAGCGCTCCACCTGATTACCCGGAATGACAACGGAAAACTAGTGCCAACTCTGGGCGGACTTATGGCAGCGGGCACTTACCCGCAACAGTTTTTCCCGCGGCTCAACGTGACCTTTGCAGCATATCCCGGCACCGATAAATCGGCCGGAATAGGCAAGCAGCGCTTCCTCGACAACGAGAGTCTGGTGGGGCCCATTCCGGTGCTGGTCGCGGATGCCGTGCGGGCAGTCCGACGCAATATGCGCGTCGGAGGCGTAATCGGGGGAGTCTTCCGTAAGGACTTGCCGGACTACCCTCCGGAGGCTGTGCGTGAGGCAGTCGCTAATGCGCTTATGCACCGTGACTATTCGCCGCAGGCGCGGGGCACGCAGGTACAAGTGAACCTGTATGTCGACCGGCTGGAGATCCTCAACCCCGGTGGTCTTTATGGAACAGTCACCGTTGATCGATTGGGCACTGCGGGTATGTCTAGCGCGCGCAATCAGCATTTGTCTGCGTTGCTGGAGGTGACT
Organism: Corynebacterium sp. HMSC06C06; assembly: GCF_001807295.1. Classification (NCBI taxonomy): domain Bacteria; kingdom Bacillati; phylum Actinomycetota; class Actinomycetes; order Mycobacteriales; family Corynebacteriaceae; genus Corynebacterium; species Corynebacterium sp. HMSC06C06. The sequence continues at coordinate 72,480 of NZ_KV788491.1, read as the reverse complement.
CCTGCCGGTGACGGAGATGGGTACGTTGCGGAAAACCGTGGTACCGGATATATCGAGATTCTCGACCAACTGGAGCGGCAGCTGCTGCCGCCACCGGTGCCACGGGATTCATTAACCGAATTTGAACTCACCTTTGCGCGGCGAAATCCGACTACCCCGGAGCACACCGCGGCGTTGGGTGGCGGAACCCGCGGGCGCGTGCTCGACTATCTGCGCGAACACAGGACAGCGTCCAGCCGCGAATTGGCAGCGGCTGCAGGGCTGTCCCTCAACGGCGTGCGCAGGACCATCAACGAACTTGTTGAGGAAGGCGTCATCGTTCGCACTGAGCCGCTGAAGAGCCCGAAGCAGCGCTATCGGCTGCAGGGCTAACCACGGTGTTCAACGTCACCTTGTTCGCGCGCCGCCGCTGAATACCGTGGCGCGAATTTCTCCATCTGTTCAAGCACGAGCTTGATGGCCTCTGGCGCCTTGTCCGGTGGATACTTGTAGTCGCGTAGCAACCTGCGGACCGAGCGTCGTAGTTTCGCACGTACGTCATCGCGTACTGTCCAGTCGGTCTTCACATCGCGACGCAGCATGGAAACGAGCTGGCGTGCGATTTCAGCAAGAACTTCGTCGTCCATGAGCTCGGTTGCGGATTCGTTTGTCGACACCGCGTCGAAGAAGGTGAGCTCGTCATTGCCTAGTGGCGGGGTGAATTGTTCACCGCGTTTGCTTTCCTTGACAATCTCCTTGGACAGGCGGATGAGTTCGGCGATGATTTCAGCGGCCGTGAGCTGCTGATTGGTGTACCGATTCATCAGCTCGGTGATCCGCTCGGAGAACTGCTTGGAGCGCAGCTCGTTGTTTCCTGTGGCGGTGCGGGCTTCCTGCTGGAGCTGGCGGCGCAACGCATCGATCAGCAACGAGACCTCAGAGGGGGATTGTTTGTCCTTGAACAGGTCGACGGTGAGATCCTGCAAGTTCGGAATCTCAATCCCGGCCTGGCGGTAGATGTCGATGACACCGGTGGCCTCAGCCGAATCAACGACCAGCTTGCCTAGGGCGTTGCGGATGGAGTCGCTAATCGGCTCGCCATTGGCCACGCGGTCGCCCGCATCGAGCTTGATGAGCCAGTTCTTGACCTCGGAATAGAACTGCACGCTCGGACGGAATTCATCGGCGGCCGGGCTGTTGGACGCAAGCGCCCATGCACGTGCGAGCCTTCCTGCCTGACGCTTGAACTCGTCCGCGACGGGACGCGCATTTGGCTTCTCGGGGTCGTAGTTGCCTTCGGTTCTTGGATTGCGAAGGAAACCAGTGACATCGAGCAAAGCGCGGCGAAGGTTGGTGTCATCGATGAAAGCGGTGTTCTTCCACTTGATTCCCACAATGTCGTCGAGACGAGCCAGGAATCCCTTCGCCAGAGTTAGTGCTTCCTCAACGTCCTGGCCTGTGACCTTGGTTCCGTCGTCGGAGGGGTTAAGGGTGAACTCCGCAAGAGCTTTTTCCAGGTTCTCCACCAAGGGTGCGTAGGCCACAAGGAGGCCATCCTGCTTGTCTCGGAACGTGCGGTTGACGCGGGCAAGCGTCTGCATCAGCAGCGCGCTCTTGAGGGAGCGGTCAATGTAGAGCGTGTGCAGCGGCGGTGCGTCGAAGCCGGTGAGCATCATGGACTGAACGATGGCGATTTCCAGCTCGTCGTCGACGTCCTTGATGCGGTTCTTCACGGCCTTGAGCGCGCTCGGACGGCGCATGTGGACCTTGAGCTCTTCAGGATCCGAAGGCGCTGCAGAGTAGATCACCTTGATCTTGCCCTTGTCATCGGCATCCGAATGCCACTCAGGGCGCAGCGCCACGATCTTGGAGTAGAGGCGTGCTGCAATGGAACGCGTGGCGGTGACAATCATCGCCTTGCCCGGTGCGCCGATGAATTCCCGCATGTTCTCGCGGCGGTCTTCCCAGTGGCGAACAAAGTCCTCAGCGAGCGCATCCAAGCGGTCGTCGGAACCGTAAATGATTTCCAACGCGGCGACGGAGCGCTGAATCCGGTCGCGCTCCACCTCGTCGAGACCCGTGAGTACTTCCTCGGCAGAGTCATCAATATCGTCATACGTGATTCCAGCAATGCGCTTGAGCGGGATGAGGCGCGGCTCGAAGTAGACGGGCACCACGGCACCATCTTCGACGGCGCGGTTCATGTCGTAGACATCCACGTCGTCACCGAAGACCTTGCGCGTATCGCGGTCCCACTCCTTAAGCGGCGTACCGGTAAACGCCAACATGGTGGCATTCGGCAGCGCATTACGCAGGTGCTGTGCGTAACCATCAGCGGCGGTATCGCCAAAGCCATAGTGGGAACGGTGTGCCTCGTCGACGATGACCACGATGTTGCTCCGGTCAGAGAGCAACGGGTGCTCGGTCTCACGCAACTCACCCTGGCCGTTCAAGCCAAACTTCTGGAGGGTAGAGAAGTAGATGCCACCGGAGGTTTTCTGCGACAGCAGCTCACGCAACTCAGCACGCGACTCGATATTGCGCGGTGCCTCCGGAAGGATGGTGGACCGGTTGAAGGTCTCGAAGAGCTGCTCATCTAGCTCGGTACGGTCATTGAGCACAATGACGGTCGGGCTGAGCATCTCGGACCGGCGCATAATCTTGGCGGTGTAGAGCTCCATCTCCATGGACTTACCCGCTCCCGTCGTGTGCCAGATGACGCCAGCGCGCTTGTCGCCGCGCGCCGCCGTGATCGTGGAACCCACTGCCTTGGTCACCGCGAAGTACTGGTGCGGCTTGGCGATGCGCATTACTAGCCCCTCGGCGGTGTCATCGAACGCCGTGAAGTCGCTGTAGAGCTGTCCAAAACGCTCCACATTAAACAGACCATCAAGCAACAGGTCCAGCTGCGTGACCGGCTCGCCGGCCACAACCATATTGTTGGGGTCTACCGGGCTGCCGTCTTCATCCACGTTCCACGGCGCAAAGTGGTTCCACGGAGTAAACGGCGTTCCGTACTTGGCGCTGAGGTCATCCGAAGGAATCACAATATTGGCGAAGCGGAAGGCCATGCCGAATTCCTTGACGTACGTTTGCAGCTGGTTGTGGGCGCCTTCGATTGAGGTATTCGCACCCGTCTTCTTCAGCTCGATGAATGCCAGCGGCATGCCGTTGACGTAGCAGACCACATCGAAGCGACGCTCGCCGTCCAGGTTCGCAACGGTGACCTGGTTGAGCGACAAATAGTCGTTCATGTGTGGCTGCGAGGACAGGAAGATGATGGTTGGGTTCTGGATACTGCCCTCGTGGTCGATGTACTCGATACCGCGGTAGCCTTCCACCAGAATCTGGTGAATGCGCCGGTTCTCCGCAATCGCGGATTGCGACTTCGGCGTGATGACCTCACCAATCGCCTGGTCGAGGTACTCCTCCGGTACGCCCGGGTTGAGGTTGCGCACGGCATTGCGCAGACGCCCGCGCAGCACGATGTCATTCCACGTGTCGCGCTCGCCGGAGCCCGGCGCAAAGTCCGGGCCGTGGCCGGCCTGCCATTCCAGTTCCGCCAGGTGGTCCTGAACAATGAGTTCGAGGGATTCTTCGCTCAACATGAGCTTCTCCTTAGGAGTTGTAGGGGTAGGTTTGCTTAGCTTTCCGACGCCGCCATGCCCGCAACGTCCGCAGCCTCACCGACCGTGATGCGGCCGCTCATGAGGAGAGGAAGGAGCTCGTCGCGGGTGCGGGCGAGGACTTGGTTTTCGCGTAGAGCGTGCATTGCGCGTTCGTGGATGGGAGTGAGCTGCTGTTCGAGTTTTTCGGAGTCACGCAGCACAGGAATTACTGCGTTGTGAAGGTCAGACTTGTTAATACCAGCAAAGACAGTTCCACTGGATTGGTACGTTTCCCAGAGCTCAGGATGGCCCTTCAGCAGATAGAACAAGCCTAGATGCGATTGTTTCCCGCGAATTGCTGCGATGCCGCGGCCAATGACGCAGGGGCGTTCAGCGATATTTACTTCACCAATTGGTGCACGGACTGCAAACAGGATGTCGCCTTCTTGGGCAGTGCGCACGGCCTTCTCCGCAAAGACGCGTTCAGATGGAAAGAGCTCGCCAAAGTCACGCACGCCTTGGAAGAAAGGCTCACCAATACCTTCTTCATTCAGGAACTCTCCTTTGGGGGAAGAACCCATTGTGATGTCTGCGAGATTCTGCAGATGTTCAAGTTCTTTTGTCACGGCCTTCTCAACAAGGTTGATGTTTAGATGAGTGGCAATTTTGATAATGCGTGAATTTGCGGCGATTTTGTCGTCGAGTGCTTTCAAGACGGACGCGATCTTTTGTTGTTCGCGTATTTCGGGCAAAGAGAACTGGAAGTCCATCATTGCCGCAGCACTGAGATTCGGTTGTGCCGACTTGGAGTGAGCGTTGGCAAAAATAAACTGCTTCCATGCTGGGGAATTCAATACATATGAAACAAAGACTGGGTCGACGTCTGAGGTCTTTGGTCTGAATCGCACTAGATAAGAAGCGAAGACTGTTGGCTCGGTACCTCTAAAGAGATGGCTAGCCCCCACGGTTGCACCTGTTCTGGCTACAACGATGTCATTTTGTTTAAGTAGCTTTTTTCTCCGATCTTCGTCATCGATGTCGACGAAAGGTACACCGGAATAGTCAGTGAAGTTAACTATGTCAGTGATACGAAGGAAATGGGTGCCTGTAGGCTGTTCGGTCGCACTGGCGGTGACTCCGTAGTCAGACTCGCATACTTCTTTTAGCGAAACGATTTTTTTCATTACTTCAACCTCCCCAGCTGTTCGCGCACAACCTTGTCGAGGCGGGCGGCGTCGTCAAGCGCTGCAGTGAGCTCGTTGGTGAGTCGGGTGATTTTCTCGTCGATGGGCTCGTCGTCTTCTTCGACCTCGGCGAAGCCGACGTAGCGGCCGGGGGTCATGGCGAAGTCGGCATCGCGGATGTCGTCGAGGGAGGCGGACTTGCAGAAGCCGGCGATGTCCTCGTAGGCCTCGTCCTTCGGTGCGGAGGTGCGGCCGCGCCACAGGCGGAAGGTGTCGGCGATCTTCTGGATGTCCTCGTCGCTGAAGGTGCGCTCCGTGCGGTCAATCATGTGGCCGAGCTCGCGGGCATCGATGAAAAGCACCTGGTTGGTGCGGTCAATGGTGCCCTTGGAACCGGCCTTCTTGTCCTTGGCGAAGAACCAGACGCAGACCGGAATCTGCGTGCCGCGGAAGAGCTGCGCAGGAAGTGCGATGACGCAGGAGACGATGTCGTCTTCCACCATGGCCTTGCGAATATCGCCTTCACCGGAGGAGTTCGACGTCATCGTGCCGTTGGCCATGACAACACCGGCCTCACCCTGAGAAGTGAGCTTAGAAATGATGTGCTGCATCCACGCGAAGTTTGCATTGCGCTTGGGCGGGACGCCGTACTTCCAGCGAGTGTCTTCCTCGTTTCGCGACCAATCCTTGATGTTGAACGGTGGGTTGGCCATGACGTAGTCCATCTTTTTATCCGGATGAATGTCGCGAGCGAAGGTGTCGGCCCAACGCTCACCCAAGCCAGCAGAGCTAATGGCGTGGATGGCCAGGTTCATCTTGGCCATGCGCCAGGTGCGCTCATTGAGCTCCTGACCGTAGATGGCCAGAGCAGTGCGGTCCTTCTCCGTGGTCTCGAGGAACTTCTCAGCCTGCACGAACATGCCGCCTGAACCACAGCACGGGTCGTAGACGCGACCCTGGGTCGGCTCCAGGATTTCTACGAGAGTGCGGACGACGGGGCGCGGGGTGTAGAACTCGCCGCCACGCTTACCCTCAGCACGGGCAAACTTCTCCAGGAAGTATTCATAGACCTCACCTAGCAAATCGCGAGCACGCTCGGGACCCTCCGCGGTGAAGCGGGTGGTGCTGAACAAGTCGATGAGTTCGCCCAAACGACGCTGGTCAACGCTTTCCGAGGCGAAGTTCGTGGGCAGGGTACCTAACAGTGACTCATTGTCCAGCATGAGCTGTTTCATCGCGTTATCGATGAGCTTGCCAATGGACTGGTACTCCTGGCCGGCGTCGGCCGACTTGCCCTTCGAGTTGTCACGCAGGAAGGTCCAACGAGCGATGGGGTCGACCCAGAAAACGTTCTTCTCACGGTAAGCGTCGATATCCTCCAGGTCTTCCTGGATGTACTCTTCGCTATCGCCGCGCTCCTCGCCCTCGGCACGCAGCTCCGCGCGCCGAGCATCGAAGGCATCAGTGACGTACTTGAGGAACACCAGTCCCAAGACGATGTCCTTGTACTGGGAGGCGTCCATGGAACCGCGCAGCTTGTCTGCTGCCTTCCATAAAGTGTCCTTGAGCTCTTTGAGGGTGGTGGCGGAGGCAGCCTCTACGTTCTGCTCATCCTTGACTGAGTTAGTCATTTTTTCTCCTTACATATAACGGTGTTTGTGTATTTGAATGTTGAACTCTGTTATTAGCCTGGCGGGGATTGTGCACGAGATTCAGCGACGGTGACAGCACCGGTACCTATCGACATGACGAGGCCGTGCTCAAGTTCATCGAGGCTATGTAACTGTTCTAAGAGCTGCTGGCGTCGTGCGCGGAGCTGTTGCTCGACTGTGCTGAGGTGCTGCGCATTCTTGCGAGGCAATACGGGGAAGTAAACCGATCCCAACTCGGAGGAGACAGCTTCGTTGATAGCCTTCTCTACGAGGTAGGGAATGCAGACCTGTTCCAAGGGAGTGTGGCTGCGTCCACGGAAGGTGCGGCATCGTAGTGCTTGAGCCGGTGCAGTGACTAGTTTGCCGCCTTCCTCATCGATGAGTGCGCGTGGTCTTGGGCTCTTGATGAAGACCACGTCTCCCGGTTCTGTGAGGGTGCCGCGCGGTGCAATGTCTTCCAGCCGGAGACGATCGATGCAACGTGCGCCCTGTGGAATGCTCCCCAGAATTTCGGGTTCACCGATGAGTTCCAGTTTTGCTACTGCTTCAGGGGCGAGATCACGTTTGGCAATGCGGGAGCCGCTGAGTTTCTGCAGCACCCCAGTGCGAGCGTTGGTCGCGGCCTTCCACGGTAGGTACTCAAGGCGCGTTGCCCCCGATTCAGCGCGCATACCAATCTTTGGCTGCGCGTCCTCCAACCCTGCTGAACTGATGTCTAACCCTGCCTGATGCGCGGTGTGCATGAGATCGGCGGCGGAAGACGTCGACGTAGAAGAAAAGACCGAGTCATCGAGAGAATGAGTACGGCTGCGCCAGGCATCAGCGGCGCGAAGAATACGACCGCGGACAAAGGTGTGCTTGCGTGCTTCATCCGGTGTGGTGAGCATGGTTGCCCAGTCAGAGACGAGACCGGGTGTCTTAAGGTCCGGCACGTCAGCGATAACGGCAGCAGCATCGGCAGGGTTGCCTATGGCCTCGCGATTAGGGCGCTTGAGAATCCATAGTGCGCCCTGCTGCTGTCCGCGGTCCGGAAAAATGCCTCGGGGCAGCCGTGCGCTGTAACGCAGTGGTGCAATTGCGCCGGTTTCAGTCGGTGCGAGGAAACGCCGTCGGACGACCTCCGCTAAAGAGTCCTCGATAAGCATGTCTGCGGTGGAAATACAGAACATTGCGCCGCGTTCGTCCAAGTTGTCGAGCAAGTCCTGGAGGTGCTCGAAGTATTCGGGCGCATTCTTGGCAGGGGAAGGAGCAGCGTGGACGATGAGAGAATTCGCTGGGATCTCCTCGCTAGCGTCGATGAATTCCACGTTTCGGCACGCTAGTTCCGCCCAGTAGAGAGAGTCTGGTGCGCAGTCCTTTCGATATCCGATGTTGAGCGCCAGCGTTTCTTCGAGTTCCCGGGCGAGTCCAGTGACGAAACCTAGGCTGTATTCATCAGTAGGGATGATAGGTGGAGTTGGGTTTTCTAGCGTGAGGGCTTCCGATACTGCTTGCATAGCGCGGGAAGTAAAACGGGAAGAGAGTGTTACCTGGCGCTGAGCACTGAGGTCATCTGCAAGACGGGCGAGCGCGGCCGCGGGCCCGAAAGCTGCCTCGGCTACCTGCTCTGCTGCTTGTGCGATGTCAGCTTCAGAGGCATCAGAAGGAATGTTGTCTGCTGCGCGCTGGTACGCCGCGGTAAGAGAGTCGATTACTGCAGCAGAGGGCGAAAAATCCTGAGGGGAGGAAGCCGTGTTGCAGTTCAAAAGGCCCAACGCCGCGCGTGCCGGATTGCCGAGCAGCATTCGGTAGAGCGAAGAATAAAAGAGGGCGTCTTCAACGGCTGTGTCGCGGCGGCCGAGCTTAGTTGCTCGCAGCCAGCCTTGAATTTCGGTGATGGCGTAGTAGGGGTGGCCATCATTTTCTCCGCAAGGGGAGGGGAAGGGCGCGATGGATTCTGAGTTAAAGCGCTGAATCCACTCGTTGACCGCGGGGCGCGTAACGCCGGTCAGCCGGGCGACATCGGCGAGTGTCAGTGTTGCGGTCACTTGAGGCCTCCTTTCATAGGGTAGTGATGGGGAACAAGGGCGAGCGGTCATCGCTGATCGCTCTGTCCAATACGTTAAATGAACTCGATTAAAGTACCCAGCTTTTAGTCTGTTAATTATCCTGAAGGGGGCTTAAGGCCGATTAATTAATAATAAAAGAGTGTTGCCCAAGAGTGGTTTGGTTTTCGCGGGGATCGGGCTTCAAAGTCGACATGTGCATGGCTATCGTCTCCGCGCTGAGCATGTTCGACAACAAGCTGGCTCCGTTCTGGAACGAGGGCAAGGCGCTTGAGCAGGAGCGCGGCCACTAAAACAGCTTGCCTGCTTCAATCCCCGCCGACGAGGAGCTTTGAATCTTCTTCGGCGGGCTTTTTGTGTCTGTACGCCGGCGCTTTGCCGGTTTACGCGTGCCGTGAGTCGGTGTTGAATACAGGAGTGAAACTCCGTAAGGTTAACATTAGGTTAACAAACAGAGAACAGAAAGTAATTGGGTGAGTACCATGACGCATCTCAATGATCACCGCCTCGCGACCCTGCGCCAGGACCTCCACGACCTGTACGGCAACACTCACGCTGCCGCGGAAATCGACGCCGAGGTAGACGCGGCAATCGCGCGCCATACTGCCGGTGCAACGGTCGAAGAATTCATCCCTGTTCTGGTTGAACGCGAGGTAAAGGAATACTTCGGCGGGCACCGCATCCATGTCCGTTTCTCTGCCGGCACCAACCACGCCCTTGCGGAGAAGGTTGTTGAATTGACCAAGGAACAGGCCGGCGACGCCTTGCTTGCCGACGCCGCTCATTTCCACACCGAGGTTGACCCCAACAACCGCATGGTCAGCATGCCTGACTTCATCGTGTACCTAGGCCGCGAGATCCCACGCGACGAAGCAGGCAAGGACGTCAAGATTTGGGATATCGCTGCGGCCAATACGCCAGAGGAAGAGTGCGAACTTATTGATGACCTCGGCGCCCGCGTGCTTTACATGTTGGGCAAGCTGGGCATCGAGCCAGTAGGCGATAAGGCCCCTGTCGAGGCCTAATCTCCCAACTAGAAGCGATAGGTCGAGTGCCTCCGATTCTTCGCGCAGAGTTGATTCATCCGAGGGCGAAAGCAGATGACCTTCATCGAAAGATAGAAGGCTCTGCTTTTTAATAGATGGAGAATGCGAGCGCATTTATGGCCTTTTCGGTGCGGATTAATCGTCGTGCTCACGGCCAGATTGTGTTAAATGCGCGTCACTGCAGCCATGAATCCGTGTGGGAGCGAGGTTATCGGCCACAAACCACTAGGCTGTTTGACTGAATATTGTCATAAAACCGTTTGGAGAATCGAAGTAATCGTGACTGCCAACAATTCCTCCGCCAGCGCCGCTGGCAGCGAAACCCGCGTTTTCGAACCTGTTCAGCGAATCTTGCTGCCCAAGCGCGGCGAGCCTTTTGACGTCCGGATGCTCTATCTCATCGAGTCTGAGCAAAACCGCGAGCGCCTGAGCTGGACCAACCGCACCGCGGTGACGATTCCAGCGGGTGAAGAGGCTTCTTTCGAGACCTACTTCAACGCTTTCCCTGCCTCCTACTGGCGCCGCTGGTCCCAGCTGAAGTCCATCGTGCTCTCCCTCGAGCTCGAAGGCCAAGCCAACGTCTCCATTTATCGCTCCAAGCAGGATGGTCAGCGCATCTCCGTGGCCAATCACCTGGTCGGCAGCGGTCACCACGATTTCGAACTGCCGCTGAAGAACTTCGAAGACGGCGGCTGGCTGTGGTTCGACATCACCGCAGAGAAGGAAACCGTCCTTTCTAATGCGGCATGGTGCGCACCGCACGAGCCAGGCCCGCAGATCATGCCGGACGGTACGGAGATCCCGGCGTCGGAAAAGCGCGTTGCCGTGGGCATTCCTACCTTCAACCGCCCAACCGACGCCGTCGCAGCGCTGCAGGCTCTCGCCGAGGACCCAGTGGTCGACGGCATCATTGACTACGTTCTCATGCCGGACCAGGGCAACCAGCACCCAGCAGACGAGCCAGGCTACGAGCAGGCCGTCGAGCACTTCGGCCCGCGCTTCCGCGAGTTCCGTCAGGGCAACCTGGGCGGCTCCGGCGGCTACTCCCGCATCATGTACGAGGCGTTGGAGAACACCGATTCCCCGTTCATCCTCTACATGGATGATGACATCGCCATCGAACCGGACTCCATCCTGCGCGCAGTGCAGGCCGCGCGATACGCCGCCAAGCCGATCATCGTTGGCGGCCAGATGCTGAACCTGCAGGAGCGCTCCCAGCTGCGCACCACTGGCGAGCAGGTCAACAAACACGACTTCATGTGGGGCGGGGCCCCGCACGCGGTCTACGACCACGACTTCGCCAAGTACCCATTGCGCGCTATTGGCGACGCCCAGTCGCACCTCGACCCACGCAAGTACGACTCTCGTGCTCTCCATCGCCGCGTCGATGTCGAATACAACGGCTGGTGGATGTGCCTCTTCCCGCGCGTCGTAGCTGAGACCAACGGCCAGCCGCTACCACTGTTTATCAAGTGGGATGACACCGAGTACTCCCTGCGCGCAGCCGCTAACGGCTTCCCAACTGTCACCTGGCCGGGGGCCGCAATCTGGCACATGGCATGGGCGGACAAGGACGACGCCATCGACTGGCAGGCGTACTTCCACCTGCGCAACCGCCTCATCGTCGCTGCGATGTACCACGACGGCGACGTCAAGGGCATTACGAAGTCCATCTTCAAGTCCACCCTCAAGCACACGATGTGCATGGAGTACTCCACCATGGCTATCCAGCTGGAAGCTATGAAGGACTTCCTCGCCGGCCCGGATCACCTCTTCGACATCCTGGAATCCTCCCTGCCGCGCATCGCGGAAATCCGCAAGAACTACTCCGATGCCGTCATCATCGAGTCTGCCGACCAACTGCCGGCTCCGACCGGCGCGCCGGGCGTGCCGACCCGCAACATCGGCGGCCGCCTCGGCAAGGTCAAGAAGCTGCCATGGCTGCTCAAATCCGCGAAGCACCTTGTCACCAAGGAAGACCGCGCGCACCACGAGGCGCCGCAGCTCAACCTCACCCTCGACGAGGCGCGCTGGTTCACCCTGTCCCGCGTGGACTCCGCAACAGTTTCCACCGCCGGCGGTACCGGCGTGGCCTTCCGCAAACGCGACCGCGATCTGGCCACCGACCTCGTCAAGCAGACCCGCGGCCTGCTCAAGGAGATCGAGGAGAACTTCGATGATCTGAAGGCGCAGTATCGCGCCGCGATGCCGGAGCTGACTTCCCGCGAATCCTGGAGGAAGGTATTCGATGCCCAGTAAGCTTTCTGTAGCTGAATCACACGTTCTGGAAAGCATCCAGAACGCAGCTTTCGACGTCCCTGGAGTTGTACCTGCCGCCCGCGGCTTGAGCCACCTTGGCGAGCACGCCCTCGGCTGGATGGGTGCTTCCGCAGTGATGTACGCGGTCAACCATGATGACAAGGCGCGGCGTCGCCAGTGGGCATACGTAGGCGCGGGTGCATTTACAGCCCACGCGGCGAGCGTTGTAATCAAGCGCATCGTGCGCCGCAAGCGCCCTGACTACCCCTACGTTCGCGTCGGCGTGGGCACCCCGTCCAAGCTGTCGTTTCCGTCCTCGCACTCGACGTCGACAACCGCGTTCCTCGTGGGCGTCGCACACCTAACCGGCAATCCGTTGCCGCTCCTTGGTGTGCCTGTGATGATGGCTTCGCGTATGGTGCTCGGAGTGCATTACCCAACGGATACCGCGGTTGGAGCTGCCATTGGCGCAGTCACCGCAGAGGCATTAACCCGCTATGAAAGGAAGACCGCGTGAGCGAGACACACCACGAAGACGGTTCGCAGCGGGTATTCCACTCTGAACCGCATACCTCAGGCATCGACACCGGCCGCAAGCGTAAGCCGCCGAAGAACCTCGTCGACGGAATGATCAAGGCGCTGCGCCCAAAGCAGTGGGTTAAAAACGTCCTCGTCCTCGCCGCTCCAGCAGCAGCGGGTGCGGACGCACTGTTCCATTCGCGCGTGCTTCTCGACGTCCTCCTTGCCTTCATCGTCTTTTGTATGGGTGCGTCCTCGATTTACCTCATCAATGACGCTCGCGACGTCGAGGCTGACCGGGCTCACCCGACCAAGCGCTTCCGTCCCATCGCGGCCGGCGTGCTGCCGGTGGGCCTGGCGTATGCGATGGCAGCGCTGCTCATTGTCGGTTCCATCGGCTTGTCCTTCTTGGCCACCGCTGGCCCACAGCTGGCAATCGTGATGGCTGTGTACATCGCTTTGCAGCTGGGCTACTGCTTTGGCTGGAAGCACATGCCGGTCATCGACATCGCGCTGGTTTCCTCCGGCTTCATGTTGCGCACAATGGCCGGTGGCGTGGCAGCGGGCATCGTGCTTTCCCAGTGGTTCCTGTTGGTGGCGGCATTCGGTTCGCTGTTCATGGCTTCCGGTAAGCGTTACTCGGAGATTCTTTTGGCCGAGCGCACCGGCGCCAAGATCCGTAAGTCCCTCGAGGGCTATACGCCGACCTACCTACGCTTTGTCTGGACCCTTGCGGCTACCGCTTTGGTCATGTCCTACTCGCTGTGGGGCTTCCAGCTTTCCAACGCCGCTGATGGCCCAGCTGGCGTCTGGTACCAGGTTTCGATGGTTCCATTTACGATTGCCGTGCTGCGCTATGCTGCCGATGTCGACCGCGGTAATGGCGGCGCACCTGATGAGATCGCGCTCGAGGATCATGCCTTGCAAGTACTCGCCCTTTTGTGGCTGGCTTGTATCGCAATGGCGGTTTATATTATCCCAATGCTTTAACGCCGTGAGCGCCGCGAATGGGGCCAAATCTAAAGGGGGATGTTAAACTTCTTCCCCATGAATAACACTGATAACAGGAATCTGCTTCGGTATAGTGCCGTTGCGTCAGCTCTTGTTATTGGTGTTTTTGCGTTTTGGGGTGGCTTCGCCCGCCGGTGGATTTCCGATGACGGCCTCATCGTCCTGCGCACGGTCCGCAACCTAGAAGCTGGGAATGGCCCAGTCTTTAACGCCGGTGAGCGAGTAGAAACCAATACCTCGACGCTGTGGCAATACCTCATCCTTCTCGTGCGATGGGTAACAGGTGCGGATCTGTCAGGTATCGCCATCTACTTGGGCTTGTTCTTCTCTGTCGCCGCGATGTTCATCGGCGCTTGGGCTACGAGCAGGGCCCACCGCACTGCCGTTCTAGCTCCGGCGGGCAGCCTCGTTTATCTAGCGCTACCGCCCGCGCGTGATTTCTTTACGTCCGGTCTCGAATGGGGATTGTCCATCTTCTATCTGGCGGTGCTGTGGTGGATGTTGGTCAAGTGGACCCGCGGCGTCGACAATGCAAAAGAGTGCGCTAGTGACTCTATGCCGTACTGGCTAGCGCTGTGGGCGGGCATTTCTTGGCTTGTTCGACCTGAGCTTGCCCTTTATGGCGGCCTGGTGGGACTTTTGCTGCTCACTACCCACCGTGGGTGGAAAGCCTGGCTAGGAATCTTGGCCTCCGCGCTGCCCTTGCCGGGCGCATATCAGATTTTCCGCATGGGCTACTACGGCCTTTTGACTCCCCACACTGCGGTGGCTAAGTCGGCGTCGGAAGCTGCATGGAGCCATGGTTTCCGCTACCTTGGTGACTTCGCCCTCCCTTATGCCCTCTATATTCCACTCCTCGTGTTGGGCGGCTGGGCCCTGTGGACCTATCGCTCTAGCCTGCGTCCAACGCGGCTTCGCTCCCAAGCCAGCATTACTTACTTGTTGGTGGGCGCAGCGGTTTTGCACTTTGTCTACATCTTGCGCGTCGGCGGGGACTTCATGCATGGTCGGATGCTCTTGCTACCGCTTTTTGCGATGTTGCTGCCAGTGTTTGTCCTCCCGTTGCGCTCCGTAGCGTCTATCAGTGCGGCACTCTTCTGCGCAGTTTGGTCCGTGGTGATTATCCTGCGCGGACACCCCACGGATTGGAATACCTACCAAGGGCAAATCAATATTGTCGATGAGCGCGACTTCTGGACCCATGCCGTCAAGCGGGAACCAGGCGATCCACCTCGCTCTGAGAGGGACTTCCTCCCTATGCGGCAAATGGGGGCCTACCAAGAGGGCATCGATGATCTTGAAAAAGGTGATGCTCTCGCTGTTCTATATGCGCTTCCACGCGAGGAGAACAAGTATGCGTGGAAAGGTGTTGCTCGCGAACCCGGCCGGGACGAGCCGCCTACTTTGTACTTCATTAACATGGGCATGACTTCGATGAATGCCCCGTTGGACGTGCGCGTGCTCGATAACATTGGCTTGGCGACGCCCCTCGCCGCCCGCCAGCCACGCATAGAAAACGGACGGATTGGCCATGACAAGGACCTGCCTTCGTACTGGCAGGCTGCTTTGACGGGCGTGGATATCGATTCGCTGCCACAGTGGTACGACAAGAAGGAAACTGCTAAGGCTCGTCAGGCGTTGCAAACGTCAGATTTCCAAACGCTCTTTGCAACCTATAAAGACCCGCTTGATGCGCACCGTTTCTTTGAAAACATCAAGTTTGCATTGACGGATGGGCGGACTCTGACTTTTTCGGCGGATCCTGACGATTACCTTGTGAAATAGCGGAGAGTTTTCCCAAACTTCGGCGTGTCGCCACCTATAGACGGATCGGCCACCGTAGTGCGCGGGGGTACAAGGTGGGAGAAATCGGGCTGCGTGGGTTAAGCTGCTAAAGATTCCTCGTTATATTTCCGTGACGGTAACGTTTAGACATGTGGCGACGATAAGTGTGAATAGCACTAAAAATTTTTCTTGATCTCGAAGTTGAGAAGTACAAAAGGAGAGACATGACTGCACTGAGTTCGGGTCTCAAAGCGCGTGTACTCACAGTGGTAATGACCGTTGCGGTCGCGCTTGGCCTCGTCGTAGCTACAGGCACTCAAGAAGCCGCGGCAGCAAACCGTGACTGGCTGCGTGCCGATGCCACCGGTTCGTGCGAATGGGACCGCGTGGGTTGGTGGGTTCAGCGTTGTGACGTTTGGTCGCAAGCAATGGGCCGCAACATCCCAGTCCAGATCCAGCCTGCGAAAAACGGCGGCAACGCTGGCCTGTACCTGCTTGACGGCTTGCGTGCTACCGACAGCACCAATGCTTGGGTTAACGATGTGAATGCTGCCCGCACCTACGAGCCTCACAACATCACCCTGGTTATGCCGGTTGGTGGCGCAGGTTCTTTCTATGCTGACTGGAACGGCCCGGCTACCTATGACTTGGTTGCGCCGACCAACTACCAGTGGGAAACCTTCCTGACCTCTGAGCTGCCGGGTTACTTGGAGCGTAACTTCGGCGTTGCCCGCAATAACAACTCGATCGCTGGCCTGTCCATGGGCGCCACCGCTGCCATCACCTTGGCTGGTAAGCACCCGGATCAGTTCCGCCAGGTACTGTCCTTCTCCGGCTACCTGACCACCACCTTGCCAGGTGCGCAGACCTTCATGCGCCTCGCGCTTCTCGATGCCGGCGGATTCAACATCAACGCAATGTACGGTTCGCTGTTTAACCCGCGTCGCTTCGAAAACGATCCTTTCTACCAGACCGATCGTCTGCGCAATACTGACGTGTACATCTCTGCTGCAACGGGCATTCCGGGTGCCGGTGATGCTGGTTATCTCCCGCAGCACCAGCTTTCTGGCGCGGTCTTGGAGTTGTTCTCGCGTGCAACCACCCGCATGTGGGAGGGTAAGGCTCGCGCAACCGGTGTGCATGTGACCACCAACTACCCGATGCAGGGTCTGCACAACTGGGCACAGTTTGGCTACCAGCTGGAGCAGTCCAAGCCACAGGTTCTCAACGTAATGAACGCTTGGTAAACGCCAAGGAGAGTATCTAGCGAAGCTCTAAACAAGCCGGCCGTAGGAATTCCTACGGCCGGTTTTGTGGTTTTGGGCGTGTTCCTCTTCCAAAAGTCTCAAGTTCAACTTAAACTTGAGCGCACAATAGACAGCACTTCGTGGCCTAGTAGCGTCGTCCGGAGGAGGGGAACCTTCGGAAACCGTATTACTAGGGCGCTCCCTCGACATACCTACAAGGACTCATCCATGCGTAAAAATGCGTCTGCCCCTAACCTGCGCTCTCCAGGTTCCCCGACCAAGGCTCGCAAGGGTCTGGCCATCGCAGCTCTGCCAACCGCTGTAGCAGTTGGCCTCGCTCTCCTGCCGAACGCAACCGCTCAGTCTTCTCTCGGAGCCTTGACCCAGAACTTGGGAAGCTCCGGTCTTTCCGACTCCTTCGCACCGAGCAACCCGCCGCAGCGTACTCCGCTCAACACCGAGTACCCGACCATCGAGGGTCTGCCGGAGGGCGTTGCTGTCTCCCGCGTGGAGTACCTCTCCAATCGCCACCTCAAGGTCTACATCAAATCCGCAGCTATGCCGGATAAGGAGCAGATTGTTCAGATTCAGCTCGCCCGCGACTGGTACTCCAACCCGGAGAAGAAGTTCCCGGAGGTCTGGGCACTCGACGGCCTGCGTGCGCGCGACGATGAGTCCGGCTGGACCATCGAGACCAACATCCTGAGCCAGTACGCTGACCGCAATGTCAACGTCATCATGCCCGTCGGCGGCGAGTCCTCCTTCTACTCCGACTGGCAGCAGCCGGACAATGGCCGTAACTACAAGTGGGAATCCTTCCTGACCAAGGAACTCGTGCCAATCCTGGATAAGGCATACCGCTCCAACCAGAAGCGCGCCATCACGGGTATCTCCATGGGCGGTACGGCAGCCGTCAACCTGGCGGAGCGCAACCCGCACCTGTTCCAGTTCGTCGGTTCCTTCTCCGGCTACCTGGACACCACCACCCGGGGCATGCCAGAAGCAATTGCTGCAGCACAGATGGATGCAGGCGGATTTAGCTCCACCAACATGTGGGGCCCGCACTACTCGCAGGACTGGATCGACCACGACCCGAAGCTGGGTATCGAAGCCCTCAAGGACATGAAGGTCTACGTTTCCTCCGGCTCCGGCAAGGACGACTACGGCAACCTCTCCTCCGTGGCCAAGGGCCCAGCTAACGCTGCAGGCGTCGGTCTCGAGGTCATTTCCCGTATGTCCACCCAGACCTTCGTGGATTACGCCAAGCGTGCAGGGGTGCCGGTCGTGACACGCTTCCGCCCATCCGGCGTCCACAGCTGGGAATACTGGCAGTTCGAGATGAACGAGGCTTGGCCAACCATCGCTGACGCCCTCGGCATCCCGAAGGAAGACCGCGGTGCAGACTGCACCCCGATCGGCGACATCGCAAAGGTGACCGAGTCCGGAATTATCGGCGAATGCCTTAACAACGAATACGACGTCGCAGGCGGCAAAGCTGAGGACTTCCAGGCTGGCACTGCCTACTGGCACCCAGAAACCGGCGCTCACGCCATCTTTGGCCGCATCGGCGCCCGCTACTCCGAGATCGGCGGCCCGACCTCTTGGCTGGGCTTCCCAACCACCGGCGAAGAGAAGACCCCAGACGGCAAGGGACGCTTCGTTCACTTCCAGCACGGCTCCATCTACTGGACCGCCGAGACCGGTGCCTGGGCAATTCCTGCCGACATGGTGAAGGCATGGGGCGAAAACGGCTACGAAAACGGCGACCTCAAGTACCCGACCGCTGCAGTGGTCAAGGTCGGCGAAGGCTACGCTCAGGAATTCCAGAATGGTGTCCTGACCCGTAACCCAGACGAGTCCAACTCCGTGGTCCATGGTGCAATCGGCGCCAAGTACAAGGAGCTGGGTGGCCCTGCCTCCAAGCTAGGCTTCCCGAAGGGCGGCGAAAAGCCAGTCAAGGGCGGCTTCTTCCAGGAATTCGAGCACGGCAACATCTACTGGTCCGCAAACAGTGGGGCGCACTACATCCTCTACGGAGACATCATGGACGAGTGGGGTAAGCGCGGCTTCGAGCAGGGCGAGTTCGGCTGGCCAACCACCGATTACACCGAAATCGCATCGGGCGGCCTTTCCCAGGACTTCCAGCACGGTGTAATCCGGCAAATCATGGGCACCGTTCAAGCGGAGAAGAAGTAACCATGCGCATCAAGGTTCCCGCGGCGTGTGCAGCCGTGATGGCTGCCGCGCTTACGCTGGGCGCTTGCGGTTCCGCCACGGTCGAAAGCACGGACGATCCAACGGACACCAAGGTAGCCCCGCTTGAGCGTTCCGCAGCCCCAACTTCCGACGCCGCGTCGAGCTCGGCGGCTTCGGAGACGGCGTCGTCGAGCGCATCTGCGTCCCGCGCGCCGGCTTCCGACGCCCCGGAAGATAGCGGTGCGCGTGAAATCTCTGCCATCCCAACCCCGGAACAAAGCCAGGGTCCTGAGCGGGAATTCATAGCCGCTGTCCAGAAAGCGGGAGTAAACACGGATGGTGCCGAAGACCAGATCATCGGCGCCGGCCAAGCGGCATGCCGCGAAGGCGATGCCGTGACCATCCCCGCAGTGGCAGGTCAGCTCATCGAGCAGGGCCGTGCCACACTGCCGCACGAAGAGCTCACCGCTGTCCTGACGGACCAGGCGCGCGGCACCCTGTGCGCTAACTAAGATAGAGAAGTTTTTATGCGTAAAACACTTACGGTTGTTGCCGTACTCGTCGTACTTGCTGTCATCGGCGCTGGCGCGGTTCATTTCTTCAACTCCAATCAGGCACAGGAGAAGAACAACCTCGGTGAGCCGGCACCAGAGTCCGGGGAAGTCGAGGCCCCCGCGCAACCCGACTGGTGCCCGCGCGTAGAAGTTATCTCTGCTCCTGGCACGTGGGAATCCAAGGCCGATGATGATCCCATCAATCCGACCGCAAATCCCAATTCCTTCATGCTCTCCATCAGCAACCCGCTGAAGGAGGCTTATGTGCCGGAGGACGTAAAGGTCTGGACGCTGCCGTACACGGCGCAGTTCAAGAACATCAACGCCCAGCAGGAGATGAGCTACGACGAATCCCGCGATGAGGGAACCTCCCGCATGGAGGGCGAGCTCATCACGATGCATGAAACATGCCCGGCTACCAAGTTCATCATTGCGGGCTTCTCGCAGGGAGCGGTGATTGCTGGCGACGTCGCTGACCGTATCGGTGGCGATAATGGTCCGATTCCGGCGGATGCTGTCGCCGGCGTTGCTCTGGTGGCCGATGGTCGCCGGCAGGATGGCGTGGGTCAGAACCCTGGCGTGCACGTGGCGGGCGTGGGCGCGGAAATTGCTCTGGAGCCGCTCAACATGCTGATTCAGGGCATCGTTCCGGGTGCTACCATGCGGGGTCCGCGTGCAAATGGCTTCGGTTCTTTGGCGGACCGCACGTTCCAGATTTGTGCGCCGGATGACTCTATTTGCGATGCGCCACTCGACGGCCTGAACGGGCTCGAGCGCGCCCGCGGCCTCATTGAAGCAAACGGCGTGCACGCGATGTATGCCACGAACCCGAACGTGATTCCGGGCACCACGGCGAACCAATGGGTTACCGATTGGGCGCGGGAAATTATCGATAACACCTAGAAAATCTGCGTGATGTAACGTATGAGACCTTGGCTCTGATATTTTTAATGTCAAAAGTAAACAATCTAAACCCAAAAGGAGATTAGATGGACCTCAATGCGTTGATTGGCCAGTTCTTTGACGAGAAGGGGCAAATAGCTCTTCCGCCACATCTGACCTTGGCAGGACTCAGTGAGCATGTCTATGGAATGGAAAAGCAGGCTGGGGTTCCGGATCGTCCGGTTCTACGCCAGTGGGTTTACTCCGAAGATCCAAACGGCGTTCCACGCGACTTCACGCGTTCCCAGGTCAACACTCGCATCAAGGTCGTGGCTGCGCGCTTGCAACAAGTCGGCGCAATGGGGGACCGCGTGGCAATTCTTGCCGGCAATTCCCCGGAGTACATCTTCGGCTTCATGGGGGCGATGTATGCGGGTATGACTCCGCTGCCTTTGTATGACCCGAACGAGCCAGGTCATACTGATCATCTGCGAGCCGTATTCGGTGATTCGAATCCATCCATCGTGTTGACGAACAACGTCTCTGCTGCGGCCGTGCGCAAGTACTTTGCCGACCGTCCGTCTGCGGAGCGCCCGCGCGTTATCTCTATTGATTCGCTGCCGGACTCTTTGGCGGCGTCGTGGGTGAATCTGTTGGAGACCGAGGCTGGCCAGGCCGCTGCTGCGAACCTGCAGGGCGCACCTATCGATCAGCCGGCGTTCCTGCAATACACTTCTGGTTCCACGCGAACTCCGGCGGGCGTGTTGCTGACAAATCGCTCCATCATGACCAATGTTCTGCAGATTTTTGCCGCAGTGCAGCTCAAGCACCCATCGCGAATTGTTTCTTGGCTGCCGATGCACCACGACATGGGCATTATCCTTGCTTCCTTTGTCACTATCATGGGCCTCAACTTCGAGATTATGACTCCGCGTGACTTCGTGCAGCAGCCGAAGCGCTGGGTACGCCAGATCAGCCGACAGCCGATGGATGAGAACTTCGCCGCCACTTACTCGGTGGTGCCGAACTTCGCGCTCGAGCTCGCGGCTCGCTACGGTGCGCCGGAGGCGGGCGAGGAACTTGATTTCTCCAATGTCGATGGAATCATCATCGGTTCCGAGCCAGTTACCGAAACCGCGGTGGAGAGCTTCTTGGAGGTATTTAGCACTCTCAATCTTAAGCGCGAGGTGTTGCGTCCGTCCTATGGCTTGGCAGAGGCGTCGCTCATGGTGTCTACCCCGCAGGTGGGCGAGCGCCCGTTGATTTCTCACTTCGATCGCGAGCAATTAGCTGCTGGCAAGGCGGTCATTTCAGAAAAGTCTGCGGACACTGTAGCTTTCGCGTCGAATGGTCAGACGGTTCCGGTCCAGTTCCTGACCATCGTGGACCCGGAGACACGGGCAGAGCTTGGCGACACCCAGATCGGCGAGATCTGGCTGCACGGCGAAAACATGGCTGCGGGCTACTTGGGTCGCGAGGATGAGACCGCCTCCACTTTCCACAACACTTTGGGGGAGCGCCTCGCCGAGGGCTCCCGCGTGGAAGGGGCCCCAGATGACAACAATTGGATGGCCACGGGAGACCTCGCTACCATCGTGGATGGCCAGCTCTACATCACGGGCCGTCTCAAGGATCTCATTGTGGTGGCAGGTCGCAACCACTATCCACAGGATATCGAGGGCACCGTTCAAGAGGCGTCCGAGCACGTGCGCCCTGACTCCGTGGCTGCCTTCTCCGTGGAGGGCGACAACACCGAGCAGCTGGTGCTGCTCATCGAGCGCGCTGACAACGCTGACCCGTCTGGTGACGAAGCTGCAACTGAAGTTGTCCGTACCGCCGTCTCGAAGCACCATGGTCTGACTCCGGATATCATCCGTTGGTTCGGTGCGAACGAAATCAACCGCACCTCCTCGGGCAAGATCGCTCGCCGAGTGGCGAAAAAGCACTTCGAAGCCTAACTTCTTCTAGTCCCCCTTGTTCCCGCGTGCGCAAGCTCGGTGGGAGAAGGGGGACTTTTGTGTCTCTTGGGCAGCTGCCTAGCGCAGGTGAGTTGTAAACGTGACGGAAGTTAACAAAATGAGACAATGAACCGATATATATTGCATGCGCCGATTTGTGCTGCGCAAAAACTTCCCAATTAAAGAAAGCTAAATTAGATGACTGTTGAAGAACTAAGGGGCTGGCTGCGCAACTGGGTCGCGCAAACGACCGGCTTGTCCACAGACGAGATCACGGATACCAAGCCTTTAGAAAACTTCGGCCTGTCCTCCCGCGATGCAGTTGTACTTTCCGGTGAACTGGAAAACTTGCTGGGTATGAAGCTCGAGCCTACTGTCGCTTACGAGTACCCCACCATTGCATTGCTGGCGGATCGTCTAGTCAACGGTGGTGGGGCAGCTGCGCTTAGCGACGCCTCCAGCTCCGCCACTCCCCGCAGCACCGGCATCATCGGTGGCGACATCGCAGTCATCGGTGAGGCTGGACGCTTTCCGGGCGCCGAGAATATTAAAGAGTTTTGGAACATGCTGGTGGAGGGCCGTTCGGGAACCGGCCCGCTGCCGATGGGCCGCTGGTCAGAGTATGCCTCGGATCCGGTGGTGGCGGACAAGATCGCGACCCAAAACACCGACGGCGGCTACATCGAAGACATCGCGGGCTTTGATGCTGAGTTTTTCGGTTTGTCTCCGCTAGAGGCTGCCAACATGGACCCGCAGCAGCGCATCCTCCTCGAGCTGGCATGGGAAGCACTCGAGGACGCAGGCCTGCCTGCCAACCAGCTGCGCGGCACCTCCACTGGCGTCTACATGGGCTCCACCAACAACGACTACGGCATGCTCATCGTCGCTGACCCAGCAGAGGCGCACCCTTATGCCATGACCGGCACCTCTTCCGCGGTGGTGGCCAACCGTATTTCTTATGCCCTGGACCTGCGCGGCCCGTCCATCAACGTCGATACCGCGTGCTCCTCCTCGCTGGTGGCCGTGAGCCAGGCCGTCAACGACCTGCGCGCCGGCGCTTCCGACGTCGCTCTCGCCGGCGGCGTCAACATCTTGGCTGCACCGCACGCCTCGACCGGCTTTAGCGAGCTGGGGGTTATCTCGCCGACCAGTGCTATCCACGCCTTTTCGGACGACGCTGACGGCATCGTGCGTTCTGATGCAGCGGGCGTCCTCGTGCTCAAGCGCCTTGCCGACGCCGAGCGCGACGGCGACAACATCCTCGCCGTCATCAAGGGCACCGCGGTCAACTCTGACGGCCACTCCAACGGCCTGACCGCCCCGAACCCAGACGCGCAGGTCGACGTCCTCGAGCGCGCCTACGCTGACGCAGGCGTTGACCCGCAGCTCGTCGACTACGTCGAGGCCCACGGCACCGGCACCATCCTCGGCGACCCAATCGAGGCCACCGCCCTTGGCCGCGTGCTGGGTTCTGGCCGCACCATGGCTGCCCCGATGCTGCTGGGCTCCGCAAAGTCCAACATCGGCCACTCCGAGTCCGCAGCGGGCGTCGTGGGCATGATCAAGGTCATCGAGGCTATGCGCCACGGCGTCATCCCGCCGAGCATTAACTTCTCCGCGCCGAACCGCTACATCGACTTCGACAACGAGCACCTTGAGGTCGTCGAGGACCCACGCGAGTGGCCTGAATACTCCGGCCAGAAGGTCGCGGGCATCTCCGGCTTCGGATTCGGTGGTACCAATGCGCACGTGGTCATGACCGATTACCGCGGCCTGCCAGCAGAGACCGCCCCACAGGTAAGCGTGGGCGACGATGCCCCAGTCTCCCTCCCGATCTCCGGCCTGCTGCCTTCCCGCCGCGCCGCCGCGGCTGGCCAGCTCGCCGACTTCATCGAGCAGGAACACCCTGACCTCCTCTCCCTTGCGCGTACACTTGCGCGCCGCAACCACGGACGCTCCCGTGCGGTGGTGACGGGGACGAACGAGGAGGACGTCGTCAAGCGCTTGCGCCAAGTAGCCGACGGTAAGGTCTCCATGGGCATCGCCTCCGCGGACTCGCCGTCCGTGCCGGGCCCTGTGTTCATGTACTCCGGCTTTGGCTCGCAGCACCGCAAGATGATCAAGGACGTGCTGGAGATTTCTCCTGCGTTCAAGGATCGCCTGGAGGAACTCGACCGCATCGTGCAGTTCGAGTCTGGCTGGTCCATCCTGGACATCGTTGCTGACGACGCTCAGACCTACGACACTGAGACCGCCCAGGTCGCGATTACCGCCATCCAGATTGCGCTGACGGACCTACTGGCTTCCTTCGGCGTGCGCCCGGCGGGAGTTATCGGCATGTCGATGGGCGAAATCGGTGCAGCTTACGCTTCGGGTGGTCTGTCGGCTGAAGACGCCATGCTCATCGCCGCACACCGTTCCCGCCTGATGGGCGAGGGCGAATCCTCCCTGACCGAGGAGCAGCAGGGCGCCATGGCCGTAGTGGAGCTGACCGCCGAGGAGATCGAGGCACTCGACGGCAACATCGAGCCCGCCGTCTATACGGGCCCCGGCATGACCACAGTGGGCGGCCCGCGCCCTGAGGTCCTTGCGCTGGTGGAAAAGCTCGACGCAGAGGGCAAGTTCGCCCGTGCACTCAACGTGAAGGGCGCAGGACATACCTCGGCGGTGGAGCCGATTCTGGGTGAGCTCTATGCAGATATCGCTGGCATCGAGCCGCGCCCGCTGCACACGACGCTCTACAGCTCTGTTGATCGCGGCGAGATCTACCGCCCAGGCGCGGTGGTCCATAACGAGGACTACTGGATCCGCATGACTCGCCAGCCGGTGCTGCTGCAGGATGCCACGGAAGCGGCGTTTGCCTCCGGTCACACGCAGATTGTGGAGATCTCCCCGAACCCGATTGCGCTAATGGGCCTGATGTCCACGGCTTTTGCGGTGGGCAAGTCCGATGCGCAGTTGCTGTTTAGCTTGAAGCGCAAGGTCGACCCCACGGAGTCTTTGCTGGATCTGCTGGCCAAGCTGTACGTGGCAGGTGCGCCGGTTGATTACAGTGCGGTCTTTGGCTCGGGCGCGCTTGTCGACGCCCCTCACACCCAGTTCAAGCGCCAGCGCTTCTGGACCAACGCTCGCCCGTCTTCGGGTATTTCTGGCCTGCCGGGCGCACGCGTGAATCTGCCGGAGGGCAAGGTGGCGTTCTCCACGAATGCTGACCAAGCGCCGTCTGCTCTGGCCATCTTGGAGGCCGCTGCTGAGGCAGTGAGCCCGGGTGCGCAGATTGTGGCTTCGGAGGAGCACGGGGACCTGCCGCCGCAGGGCGAGGTGTCCACGGTGGTTACGAAATCGCTGGGTGGACTGTCCATTGCGGTGTACTTCGTGAATGGTCCGTCGACGCAGCTTATCGCGGAGGGGTTTGCATCGGCGCTGAGCTTGGGCGATTCCGGTATCCCGGGCGTGGCAGAGATTCCGGTTCCGGTTGAGGCTCCGGCTGCGTTCACTGAGGCCAACGACATCGAGGCCGTGCGCTGGGACCCAGCGACGGAGACCGTGGAGCAGCGCCTCTCGCTCATTGTCTCGGAGTCCATGGGCTACGACGTCTCTGACCTGCCGCGCGAGCTGCCGCTCATCGACTTGGGCCTGGATTCCCTGATGGGTATGCGCATCAAAAACCGCGTGGAGAACGACTTCCAGATTCCGCCGATGCAGGTGCAGGCGCTTCGCGACGCCTCCCTCGCCGACGTCATCACCATGGTCGAGGAGGCCGTCGCCGGCGGCTCTACCGAGCTGCCGGAGGCTGCTGCCGCAGAGTCTGCGGAGTCTTCAGGCGGCGAGGCTGAAGGCGTGGGCGTAGCCCCGCGTGATGCCTCGGAGCGCATGGTATTCGGCACCTGGGCCACCTTCACCGGCAAGGCCGCAGCGGGCGTGACGTCGCCGCTGCCGGAGATCGACGAGGCGACGGCCAAAGGCATTGCTGAGCGTCTCACCGAGCGCGCCGGGATTGAGGTCAGCGCCCAGCAGGTCCTCGAGTTCGATACTCTCGAACCACTTGCCGACCTCGTCCGCGAGGGCCTCGAAACCGAGGTCGAGGGCAACATCCGCGTGCTGCGCGAAGCCGACGGCCCCGCCGTGTTCATGTTCCACCCAGCCGGCGGCACCACCGTGGTCTACCAGCCGCTGACCCGCCGCCTGCCGGAAGACGTGGCGGTATACGGCGTCGAGAGACTCGAGGGCTCCCTGGAGGAGCGTGCGGAGGCTTATATCGAGGACGTCGTCAAGCATGCGCGTGGCCGTAAGATCGTGCTCGGCGGCTGGTCCTTCGGTGGCGCCCTGGCGTATGAGGTGGCTTATCAGCTCGCCCAGCGCAAGGCCCGCGGCGAGGAGAGCGTGGACGTGGCGTTCATTGCGCTTCTGGATACCACCCAGCCTTCCGACCCAGCACCAGACACCCTCGAAGAGACCAAAGCCCGCTGGGGTCGCTACGCAGCGTTTGCGAAGAAGACCTACGGCCTGGACTTCGAGCCGCCTTACGAGATGCTCGAGACCATGGGCGAGGATGCCCTGATGACGATGCTCGCCGAGTTCCTCTCCACCACCGACGCCTCCGAGCACGGCCTGGCAGCGGGCGTGCTGGAGCACCAGCGTGCTTCCTTCGTGGACAATCAGATTCTGGGCAAGCTCGACATGCGCCGCTGGGCCGAGGTCGACGTCCCGGTCTTGTTGTTCCGCTCCGAGCGCATGCACGATGGCGCCATCGAGCTCGAGCCGCGTTATGCGGAGATTGATCCCGATGGCGGCTGGGGAGTTATCGTTAAAGATCTGGAAATTGTGCAACTGCAGGGTGATCATCTTGCGGTCCCTGATGAGCCGGCCATCGGTATCGTGGGCAAGCACATGAACGATTGGATCGAGGAGAAGATTCGGTAGTGACTACCACTGCTCATAAACTGGACGACCTGCGCCAGCGCCTTGAGCGCGCGCAGGACCCAGGCAGCGAGCGCTCCCGCAAGCGCCGCGACGACGCTGGCCGCTCAACCCCGCGCCAGCGCATCAACGCGCTGCTGGACGAGGGTTCCTTCGTGGAGACTGGCTTGCTGGCCAAGACCCCGGGTGACCCAGACGCGATTTACTCTGATGGCGTTGTGACCGGTTACGGCCGCGTCAATGGCCGCCCCGTGTGCATTTACGCGCATGACAAGACGGTCTATGGCGGTTCGGTGGGCGTTATCTTCGGCAAGAAGGTCACCGAGATCATGGACATGGCCATCAAGATTGGCTGCCCGGTTATCGGTATCCAGGATTCCGGCGGCGCCCGTATTCAAGACGCCGTGACCTCCCTGGCGATGTACTCGGAGATTGCCCGCCGCCAGCTGCCGCTTAGTGGTCGCAGCCCGCAGATTTCCATCATGATGGGTAAGTCTGCAGGTGGCGCGGTGTATGCGCCGGTGACAACTGACTTCGTCATCGCTGTCGACGGCGAGGCAGAGATGTACGTGACTGGCCCGAACGTCATCAAAGAGGTGACGGGCGAGGAAATCACGTCCCACGACCTTGGTTCGGCGCGCCAGCAGGAGCTCAACGGTAACGTGAGCGCGGTGGTTCCGTCGGAGGAGGACGCGTTCGATCTCGTGCGGGACCTGCTGGATCACCTGCCGTTGACCTGCTTTGACCCGGCACCTGAGTTCGATGCGCCTTCCGACGGCGAGGTGGCCGAGGACACCGAACTCAACGAGTTCATGCCGGATGACACCAACGCGGGTTACGACATGTTGGAGCTTTTGGCGCAGCTTGGCGACGACGACGAGCTCATCGAGATCCAAGAGAACTACGCCCCCAACATGATTACCGCCTTCGGCCGTATCGACGGCAAGGCCGTGGGCTTTGTGGCGAATAATCCGATGCACTTGGCGGGCTGTATTGACGCCGATGCTGCGGATAAGGGCGCCCGCTTTATTCGTATTTGCGATGCTTACAACATCCCGCTGGTGTTCGTGGTCGATACGCCGGGCTACCTGCCGGGCGTGGAGCAGGAAAAGGCTGGTCTGATTCACCGCGGTGCGAAGTTCGCGTTTGCTGTGGTGGAGGCGACTGTGCCGAAGGTGTCGCTGATTGTGCGCAAGGCTTATGGCGGTGCGTACGCGGTGATGGGTTCGAAGAACCTGACCGGTGACATCAACCTGGCGTGGCCCACGGCGCAGATTGCCGTGATGGGTTCGGCGGCGGCTGTGGTGATGATTGCGGGCAAGCAGCTCGACGCCGCGGAGACGCCCGAGCAGCGTGCGATGACCAAGAAGATGTTCATGGACTTCTACGACGAGACCATGACCGCGCCGTACGTGGCTGCCGAGCGTGGCTACTTGGATGCGATGGTGGAGCCGAATCAGTCGCGCTTGGCGCTGCGTCAGGCGCTGCGTCAGCTCGCTGGCAAGACGCAGCATGACCTGCCGAAGAAGCACACCATCTCCCCGATGTAAGTCCCTAGCTATGGGCTGTTGAAGCGGCGCCGTCAAGCAGGTGTGTAACGCCGAGCGGTGGGCTGCACGATATCTTTAAGTGAAAACATCCTCGGAAATAAGGAGTAGGAAAAATGCTGTCCAGCATTCTTGACCTCAGCGGCGACGTTATCAACCTCGTTATCATGCTGCTCAACCGCGTCGGCGTGACCATCTCTGGTTCGTCCCTGAGCTCGAAGTAGCGTTCGCGCGCACCCCTCTGCACGGGCCTCTTCTGGCCGTGTAGAGGGGTGCTTCGTTTTACGCTCGGTTGGTGGTTTCTGGTGTACACGACGGCACTAGACTTATGCTAGGCGAACTCGGGGCGGATCGGAGTTTGCCGGGCGTTATTCTGTCCGTCGAAGAAGCTCAATCCATGGTTTCGTTCAAGATAAATAAAACAAATCGCGTGTAATGATGGACACTAGCTAAGACGAGATGTAAGGTACATCACTATCAAAGGTGTTGTTAGAGGGATGGGGAGAATGCCTCATGGCGTTAGACTTGACAGCTCGTATTCAGCAGCGAAAACCTGATCCGCGCTGGAAACGCCTTCCGCGTTTTATTGCGGGGGGCGAATGTATAAATTGTCAAGAATGTGTTAGACGTTGCCCAGTTGCTTTTGCGGCAATCGTGGTTCTTGATCATGGACCTGTGATAATCCCCGAACTCTGCTCAGGTTGTCCGCAGTGTGTGAAAGCTTGCCCGATGGATTGCATATATGAAGATTTGGAGGGTCAGCGCAACGGTACCCCTGAAGAGCTTTGGAAAAAGGTAGAGCAACGTGAAAACGAATTTTAGCCGGCTTCCAAGCCGAAAAGGCGTGCAAGCCGGCGCATCAGAGCCGAACTGTTTGGACGTTGAGTCGAAGTTTCATTCACTCTGGTCTGCAATGGAACGTCAAGTAGGGGAAGGAATCGAGGTTTCTCGCTGGATAGACAAATTGCTTTCGTTTGATGGACGTTTGACCGGAAGTGAGGCGTTGATCAGTCTTTCCCCGCGTGAGAAAGTCTTACGACGATTGCTTCGCGATTCTGATTGGAACCCTTGTGGTGAAAAAGACGATCAGGTCGCGCTACGAATCTCCCTTCTAGTGCATGGAAAGATCAAGCTAGAGGTTTTCCCAACTGAGGAGAAGGTAGATTGCCTCCGTGAGGATGAAATCGGTTATCGAACTGTATTTTGCCCTGACCTGTCCCAAGCGGTTGAACGTGAATTAGAGAGCTGTCAGAGCAGTTCGATTTCCATTAGTCGTCGCGTATCGCTTGTGATCAAGGAATATCATCAACGAGGAGAGCTCGCCCGAAGGGTTCGAAGTGTGAATCAAGCGCTCCGGGAAATTCCTCCGGTTTGTTGCTATTGGAATGGCGAAGCTGTTCAGAATTTCAGGGAGCCTAGGTCTCTGCCGAGCCAGCAAGACTGCTCAGCTCATGTTTTAGACTTTACTGAAGAGGAGGTCCTAGGCCCGGTTACTGCACGAGTCCTGTATTTTTTCCGGGCCTGTGAGCTCTTGAAAGCTGGCGGTCCGAATTCGCTCGAAACTCTCAACGGTCAAGATCGTGGGAGTGTAACGAAGCGTCGGCTTCCGCAAGGTTTAGAAAATGAGAAGTGTCGACGGATCGAGGGCGTTACCCGTCGCAAGATTGTATCGGAAGTGGACATTACTAACTCTGCCGAGGGAGACACGAACCCCTCGAAGCTCTGCGAGGACCGAGAGTACACGCTCGCAGGTTTTGTCGAGCTGGCCTCTGAAACTATTGAACAGATAAAGTTTCAGACGCGAAGCGACGTTGTTATGACCAGGGGATTTCGGGAGATCGGGGCGCTAAGGAAGGCTCTTGATGAGGGGACGATTGAAGAGCTTTCCCGCTTTGACATGTACTCACATTACTGTTGGGTACTAGGCGGGGATCGGCATACTGAGGACGAGCTACACGCAATTTCGTCTCGAATGCGATACAACTCGTGGCATCTTCAGCCTTGGGGAAACACTTCGCCGGCGGAAATGTGTCCAATGAGGTATCACCCAGCTACTCTGCCAGATATTTCGTCTAACCTGGACTTTCACCATACTGGACACATTCGATACTCCGTAAGGCATGCGATTCGAGCCCCCTATTCTCTGAGCCATGGAGGAGAACAGCTTCTTGGTTTCGGTGATATTAGAGCAATGCGACAATCCGGAGAGCGCTATACCGATGAGGACCTCATGAATTGTGTCACGGCTTCGCGCCGAATGGGGGAATACCTCAGTGCACTGTTGGAACAATCATCTGTGACTGAGTTTTCGGCTGAAAGTTGTCGTTTTCCTGAATCCTTGGGCGATCGGATAGCAAATGGTTGTTGACGCACGTGTGACGCGGCTGGCTCGATATAGTTTTGTGTTTGACTATTTTCTGTCGCATCTCGGCTACTTCGCTGTGATGCCGATTCTGGCGCTCTGGCTTCCCGATAAGGTTTCTCCGTTCATCGCTGGTTGTGCGATGGCTGCCTTTGGCATTTCGGTAAGAGCATCAACCTTGGTGATGGGGAGACTCCTACGGTTGCTCCCCTTCGCTGCGGCCATGCAGATTGGTCTAGTTGCCGCGTCAGTTTCTTTCTTTATTATCGGATTGCAGCCTAATGTGGCGATACTCGTCGTTGCCTTGCTCTTGGCTGGAGCAGGAATAAACATGAATGGATCGAGTATTCGGCACTACCTTGTTGAATCTGAAGCATCTGAGACGACTAAGTTAGAGATTTTTGGATCGATCAATATTGCGGTGAACGTCTCGGCAGCGGTCGGGCCAGTCATCGGCAATGTCTTGTTCTCATCGGCGTCGAATGTGATCTTTTTTTATACCGCTGCGTGCTACTTGGCCGCTGCAGTTGTACCGGCGTTGACGTTGTCATACAAGCTAAGACCTCGGAAAGCTGACGTCCGGGGTTCCTTTGCTCGTAGGGTAATTCAGCCCCTAGGCAAGGCACCTGTGCGTTGGGTTGTTCTCGGCGTGGTGGTTGGGTACATGCTTTATAGTCAGCTCTTTTCTTCCATAGCGGTAGCAGTCAGTGCGCATTACACGTCGCCGGTCATCCGAGGAGCGGTATTTGCGGTAAATGCCCTTTCGGTGGTACTGCTTCAGCCTCTGGGTACGCGATTGATTAAGAAAGCACGAGATAGCGGACTATCGAATCAGACGTTGGTGCTGGTTTCTCCTTTAGTTTTTGTAATTGCCCTGGTCGCGGTGAAAATTAATCCATTTCTTGGGATCATCATTTTTTCTTTCGCGGAGACTCTTTTTATTCCGCTAGTGGATGCAGCGCTTCTTTCGTTACCAATGACGGGTTCTTTAGAAGCGGTTCAGGCGCGACAGTTAGTGGTTGCCACTGGGGAAGGAATCGGTCTTGGGCTTGGTGTCATCGTTGCTCCTCAATGGATCGCGTTGTCTGCTGCCGTGCTTATTGTCTGCTGCTTTGTTGTGCGCTTAATGAGTGGAGAACATGACGCTAAACAATGCGACAAGGGTCCATCCTCGGCTAAGCATTGAGAGCGCGGCTATTGACACTGAAACTGACAAACCAACAAACAGATCAATGAAAAAGGCGATGAATATGAAATTGAACGAACGCTTTGCAGATGGTTCCGGCAGTTCTCCTCGAACGCTGACGCTAGTGATGTTTGGCTATAATCACGAGGCACTTTGCGCTCTTGCCGAGGCAGACACAGAATTCTGCGTCATCGTGGTGGAGGAGCGTTCACTGTATGAAAAGAAGGGACTCGAAAAGCGATCTGCTGATCCTCGAATTCGATCTGTTCTTTCGCGGTGGGAGTGGTGCGAGTATCAGAACAACTCTGATGCAGCTGTTGAATGCATCCGTGAGCTTTTAAAGGATACGCATATCGATGGCATCGTGCCGGGCTTGGAGTATGCCGTAGGTGCTGCCAATGCTGCAGCTCGCGCCGTCGGCCTGCCGCATGCAGGGGAAGATGCTCCCTTACGAGATAAAATTGCGTTCCGCCGCTGTGTGGGCGGAGTTCAATGGACTGAGGTTAAGAGCGAAAGCGACATCTTCGAGCCTCCCTGTGTGATTAAGCCAGCGAACCGTCAAGCCTCACTTGGTGTCTCAATCATTCGTTCATCAGAAGAAATTTCGTCGGCGTGGACTCATACGTCGACCGCACGCGAACCTCGCCAGGAAGCGGGCCGACCATGGGATACTCGCTACATTTGCGAGAGCTTGATAGAGGGAGATGAGACGTCGGCCGAATGCCTCGTAGTCGATGGTGATGTGGTGTTTCTGAACATTACGAGCAAAGAGACTAGCGGTGCCGTGGAATTAGGACACGAAGTAGGACAGCACAATCCTGGGGTGGAGGAGGCCATGCGGGACTTGGTGTCGAAATTGGGGGTGCAGACCGCTCTACTGCATGCCGAATTCAAGGGCACCACACCCATCGAATGCGCAGGCCGCCCACCAGGCGACCGAATCATGCTTCTCATTGGTCGGGCGTGGGGAGTAAATCTCTATGAGCAGTGGGCACGTGCTATGTGTCAATATGCGGTTTCAGTGCCACAACAACCTAGTTCTTCAGCAGCTATTCGCTTCATTCATGCGCCGCGGGGTTTGGTACGGAGCATTGAAGATCCAACGGGACATGGCGTTATCACAGTTGAACCGAATACCTGGGTCTCCGAACTAGCATGTTCGTGGGACAGAGTAGGTTTCGTGGAAGCTGATACGCATGCGGACGCAGTTCGCCGCGCATCGCAGGTTCGTTTCAAGATGGCCAACGATGTAGTTCTCTATCTCAACCACCGGAGGACTGCAGCGGAATGGACACCAGCGTTCGAAGCATCTGATGGTGCGGTGCTTCTCACTGACAAGGAAGTTCGACCTGCCGGCATCGTAGAGACAGTGCAGCTCGATACCAATGACCAAGATGCTGTCACTGCAACAGTGGATGAATTGTCATCCCGCTACGACATCCGTGGAGTTGTCACTTTCAGCGACCGTGATGTAGAGACGGTGTCCTTGCTTGCCGATAAACTCGGCCTTCCTGCACCATCGCAGGCCGCTGCTCTGAAGGCACGGAACAAATTTGAGATGCGAAAGGCCGTGCAAAGTATCGCACCGCATATGGTTCCTTCCTTTTCGTTTATTGAGCCGGGGGATAATGCACAATCGGTAATGGAGGGTGCAGGAATCACGGTCCCGTGTGTGGTTAAGCCAGTGGATGCTTCTGGATCTCGAGGGTTTTCCCTGTGCCATACGGCGGACGAAGTCTCGGCTGCGGTGTCCCGATGGGGCGGACCGATGGTAGTGGAGGAGTTACTGACCGGAAGTGAACACAGCGCTGAGGGATATGTGTACGAGGGGGACGTTCATCTCATAGGCGTGACAGATAAAACGACTACAGCTAAGTTTCGATTGGAAATTGGGCAGGTTTTTCCATCGGCCGTAGAGGGCATTCAGGATGCGGTGAAGCCGCTTCTACAAGCGACAATCAAAGCCCTCGGAATCAATAATTGTGCGTTCCATATGGAATTCTTCTTTGATGCTAGAACATCAACAGTTAAGTTGGTCGAGATTGCTGCTCGACCAGGTGGAGACTACATTGCCTCCCACTTGGTACCGCAGGTAACCGGTGTATCCTTCGCTCGTGATTTGGTACGCATTGCAACGGGGCAAAGACCTTCATTTGCAGTGCCCCGTGATGGCTATGTGGCGGCAACATTCAAGCTACATACTGATAAAGAGGGAGTACTTAAATCTATGGGTCAGCTTCCTACTGCTCCTATCGTCGTAGAATCCCAACAACACGTGCATGTCGGCGATGTGATTACGCAACCCCCTGCCGACACATTGAGTTCAATCCTTGCGGAAGTTGTAGTAGTCGCGGCGTCTCGGAGAGAGATTGAAGCTTTTGAATCGAGACTTCGGGAAGTGGAGGTCGTCGTTGAATAAGCAACGAATAGGCTTGGTCGGCGCATTCCCTCGGATGCCGCACGGTCATCATCAGCTAGGCATGCTTCGAGATGCCGCTGCTCGCCAAGGCGTAGAGCTCATCGAATTAGACGGAAAGAACCTCGACGAGGCGCTCGCTCGGAAGGAATCAACTGGATACAGTGACTGTGAAGGCTACGTATGCTTCCGCGAAGACTACACATATCAGACCGCTCTTCTCGACGATTCTGGTAACGCTCCAGAGGACGTAGCTAGATTGAAGCGGAAGGATGAGGCTCGTCAATGCTTGCGCGATGCTGGTTTCGAACAACCGGCGACGGCAGAGGAACCGCGAGATATACCAGGTCCTTGGGTCGTGAAGCCCCGCAGCGGATCAGGTAGTGCTGGAGTGAGTGTTCACACTGATCTCGAGAGTGCGAGGGAGGCGCTCCGAACACTGTCGGACGGCTTCGTCGAAACATTCGTCCAAGGCACTGAGTTTTCAGCGGAGGGATACTTCTACGCCTCCGAACCTGTCGTAGTCGGTATCACTGATAAGAGGCTTGAGGGCGTGGTGGAAATCGGCCACCGTTACCCTAGCGTCCTTCTCTCCGATCATGAAGAAGAGATAGCCGCATCTGTCATTTCTGCCCTAAACACATGGGGACTGAACGCGGGGCTCTTTCATGTCGAGGGCTGGTGGGTGGACGGCCAGGGGGTGGTTCTAGGTGAAGGGCATGTGCGCCCAGGCGGCGACTTCATTCACCTACTTGTCAGTTCTGTACATGGTGCAAACATTTTTGATCCTCTCATTGCAGATGCTTTGCGCCAGCACGGTAGAAAAAACGCTCTTAACGATGGATTTGTCTTTCCTCAACGGCGCGATGGTCACAGTAGCGCTGTTCGCTATATCCAAGTCCCTCCCGGAACTATCACAGCCGTTAGTGGGGTCGAAGAAGCGCTATCGGAGCCAGGAATTCTTGCTGGCTATTGCACAGCGGAACCTGGTGTAAGGGTGGAGACTGCGAGTTCTTCAACAGAGCGACTTGGTTGCCTCGTAGCGCATGCCTGCGGTGGAGAAGATCCGGAAGATATTCTGGATCGCGCAATGGGTAAGTTGCGGATTACCGTGAGCAATTAGGCACGCGAGCGGGACGCAAAGGCCGCGATGGCGCGCCAGCCAAAGAAGAATAGCGCGGACATCACGGTGGCCACGATGAGGAAGGACCAGTGCGGCAGACGCCCGTTGACCAGCATCCACAAAGCCATGCCGCCGATGACGGCGCTCAGCCACACCACGGCGCCCTCCTTCCACAGGCCGCTTAGCTTCGTGGCCATGATGATGACCCAGCCCACGAGCGCGCCCACGGTCCACGGCCAGAAGGCATCAACCCAGGAGCTAAAGCTCAGGCCACCATGCGCCAGGCGGGCGAGGATGGCGAAGAAGGCGAGAGCGAGGATGTCGATAAGCGGGGCAACGCGCATTTAGGATTCCTTCCGGTTCAACGCCGCGTAAGAAAAGCCATCGCGGGCGTAGTGAGCGAAGTAGATGACCCATCCAATGATAGTGATGAGCGCAAAAGAAATAAGCCGGTAGATGATGGCCGCGGAGGTGGCGTGCACCACGGTCAGGCCTGTCGCCACCAGAGGGGTGATGAGCGCGGCCTCCACCGTGCCCAGACCACCCGGGGTGACCTGCGCGGAGCCAGCCAGCTTCGCGGCGAGGAAGGCCAGTGCAACGCCGGCCAGGGTGGTGTCATCAGCACCCGCGCGCAGCCACGGAATCTCCCCGGTTACCGCCCACACGGAAGCCCATAGCGCGGCCATATCGGCCAGGCGGTGCACCAGAGACGCACCAGCAACCACAGCAAAGGGGCCGCGTGAAAGGTGGACCTCGCCGAGGTTGCGGACCTCCTGAATCGCGCGGTCCCGTTTCGGGCCGGGCCGTAGCTTGCGCAGCCAGCGCTCAAGGGTCACCGGGTGCGAGGTCAGCCAGAAGATGCCGCCGAGTGCCGCGAGCATGAGGACAACCGTGGTGATAAGCGATCCCAAGGCCATATCGGCATTGAGGAAAAACACCCCGCCGAGCCCAATGAGCGCGAGGAACATCGAGCTAACAATCGAGGACAAGAACAGGAAGTAGCTGCACAGCGCCACCGACGCGTCCCAGCGGCGCTGCACCTGAAAAGTGAGCACTGCGGAAAAGGCGGGGCCGGCGGGCAGGGTAGTGGACCACGCGTTGGAGGCCAGAGTAATGGCGTAGGTTTCACACAATGGGACCTTGACGCCGCCGGCGCCGATGAGTCGCTTCATCACTTCCGCCATGCCCGCGATGGACAGCAGCGCGAAGAACACCACCAGCACCACGGGGAAAGGTTTGGCGTGGCGCAGACGGCGCAATCCCTCGGAGATGAAGTCCAGCTGGTCGCGGAAGAACCACGCCAGCGCGGCCAGAATCAGCAGGGAGATTATCCAGGTCAGCCAGTTCTTCTTCATCGACCATCCGTGGAATTGAGGCGCTTGACCAGCTCGGAGAAGGGGATGAGCTCCTCGTCAGTATCGGCACTGCGGTCCCCGCGTACGGCGGCTTCGTTCGCCCTGCTTGCCGACGCCCCCTCCTCCGCGAGTACCTGGCTGGCCGCGGGTGCTGGGGCCGGGGCTGCAGCCACAGCAGGATGCTGCGCAGCGACGGGCTCGGGGGAGTCGCCGCCCAGGCGGTGGGTCAGGCGGGTGAGGAAGCGCGGGGCCCACCAGTTGTCCTCAC
The DNA here is from genome assembly GCF_001807295.1 of Corynebacterium sp. HMSC06C06. Lineage (NCBI taxonomy): Bacteria > Bacillati > Actinomycetota > Actinomycetes > Mycobacteriales > Corynebacteriaceae > Corynebacterium > Corynebacterium sp. HMSC06C06. The sequence continues at coordinate 35,378 of NZ_KV788491.1, read as the reverse complement.
GCAGCAAGTGCATGACGGCGGGAACGAGCAGCATGCGGACAATGGTGGCGTCGAAAGCCAAGGCGAAAATCATGCCGAACGCGATGTACTTCATCATCACGATGTCGGAGAAGCCGAAGGCACCCGCCACCACAATCATGATGAGCGCCGCCGCAGTGATGATGCCGCCGGTGTGTGCGGTACCGCTGGCGATGGCATGATCCGTGGACTGCCCCGCGCGCCGGGCCTCGACCATGCGCGAGACCAGGAAGACCTCGTAGTCCGTCGAGAGGCCGAAGACGATGGCGATAATCAGCACCAGAATTGGGCTCATCAGCGGACCTGCGGTGAAGTTGAGGGCGTCGGAACCGAAGCCGTCGACAAACATGAGCGTGAGGATGCCCAACGTGGCGCCGAGGGAAAGTAGCGTCATCAAGATGGCCTTAATCGGCAAGATAAACGAGCCGAATACCAGCGACATCAGCAGGAACGTCGCCACCACCACGTACAGCGCCATCCACGGCAGCTTATGGAAGAGCGCGTCCAAAGACTCCACCTCCATCGCCGGCGTGCCACCGACGTAGAGCTCAACGCCCTCCGGCGCCTCAATCTGCTCGAGCTCGTGCACGATGCGGGCGTAGTCGTCGCGGTCCTCGATACCTGCGGCCAGGACGGTGGTGCCGTCCTTAGTCGGCGTGGTCGGGCCCATGGGCTTGGTGAGGCCGTCGAGCTGCCGCACTTGCATGACGACGTCGACAAGCTGCGCGTTCGTCGCATTCGTCACCACGAGCTTGACTGGCTCCGTGCGGAAGGAGGGGAACTCCTCGTTGAACTTGTCCTGCGCCATGCGGGTCTCGTGCGTGGGCGGCAGGTAGGTCTCGTTGATGCCGCCGAACTTCACGCCGAGGACCGGCAGTGTGAGCGCGATGAGCAGGGCGCAGATGCCTACGGTCATCAGCTTCGCGTGGCGCATGGCCCAGCGTGGCAGCTTGTACCAGAAGGTGTCCTCGATGCGGCGCGCACGGCGAGAGGTCTTGCGCACGGAGAACTTGTCGATGTTCTTGCCCAGCAGGCCAAACAGTGAAGGCAGCACGGTCACCGAAAGCAGCGCCGCGAGGCCGACCGCAGAGATGGAGCCGTAGGCCACGGACTTTAGGAACGCCTGCGGGAAGAGGAACAACCCAGACAGAGCCACGGCGACCATACCCGCGGAGAAGACCACGGTCTGGCCCGCGGTGGCGGTGGTGGTAGCCACGGCCTCGCGGACATCGCGGCCTTTGTCGAGCTCCTCACGGAAACGGGAGACCATGAACAGGCCGTAGTCGATGGCCAATCCCAAGCCGAGGAGCGTGACGACGGCCTGCGCAAAGACGTTGACCTGCTGGAAGCCGGCGAGGACGGACAGGATGCCCAGGGAACCGAGGATGGACAGGCCGCCGACGACAAGCGGCATAAACGCCGCCACGACAGAGCCGAAGACGAAGAGCAGCAGCAAGCCCACGAGGGGCAGGGCGGCCTTTTCGGCGCGGGAGATGTCGTTGGCCATGCCTTCGTCGAGGGCGTCCGCCACGGCGGTGGCGCCGCCTACTTCGAGGGGGACGTCGGTGGCAGTGAGGTCGTCCTCGATGGCGCGGAAGTCTTTGAGGGTCTGCTCGCCGTCGCCCTTGAGGCTGATGGCGGCAAACGCCGTGGTGTGGTCGCGGTTGACCAGGTTGGGGTTCTTGGTATCGAAGTAGCTGGTGATGCTCTCGATTTCCTGCGGGTGGTTGGCCTTGAGCTCGGCGAGGTGCGCCTTGGCGGCGTCGAAGTTCTTGTCGGGATCAGCAAAGAGCAAGACGACGTCGCCCGAATTGTCACGGCCGAACGTTTCTTGCTCGATTTTCGCCGCGCTTGTCGACGCCGCACCCGGGTCCTCCCAGCCCTCCTGGCTCATGCGCTCGCCTAGGCGGGTGCCGAAGCCGAAGAAGAGCAGCAGGATAAGTCCCACGATGACGAGTGGGACGACCTTGCGGTGGGCGTAGGAAAAACGGCCCCAAGCATAGAACATGGTTCTCCTAACGCTGTTTGAGCAGGGCGGTGAGTGGGCGGAATGGCTGCAGCCAGGCGCCGCCTTCGGGCAGATTGTCCAGGTTGATGCGCGGCAGCGGCTCGCGGAAGACGCCCTCGATGTCCTCGAGGTCGACGAACTCGATGTCTTCGTGGGTCACGGCCCAGGAGGCGTGCTCGTGGAAGCCGAGGACGCACACCGGCTTGCCTTCGGCGGCGAGTTCCTCGAGGAGGGACTGGAAGTTTTGGCCGTCGGCGGAGGCGACGATCACGCTGTCGAGGTTGTCGCGGTTTTCCTGGATGTAGGCGATCATGTCGGGATCGACGTCGTCGTCCTCGTGCAGCTTGGGCTTGGCAAAGACCGCGAAGCCTACGTTGCGGATGGCCTCGACCCAGGGGCGGATGACATCAGCGCCACCAGGGGTGACGTTGGTGAAGACCGCGGCCTCGGGGCGGGCGTCGTTTTGCAGGGCGATTTCTACGAGCCAGCGGCCGATGGCGTCGAAACGCGGGCGATGCGCCGCAGTGGGGCGGCCGCCCAGAATGGCGCCGAGCCCCATGTCCATGTTGGGGGCGTCCCAAACAAGCAGATAAGAGCCGGCCATTATTTCTTCTCCCACAGGTACTCGGTGATGACGTGGTCTTTTTCGAGGCCTTTGCCCTCGAACTTGGTGATGAGCTGGCGGTCGGTCAGCTGCGGGCATTCGGGCCAGGGCCAGCCCTTGAACTCGAGGCTGGGCTCGACGTCGACAAGCTCTGTGATCCACTCGGCGTAACCGGCGTGATCGGTGGCTACGTGCAGGACGCCGCCCTTCTTCAGGCGGGAGGCGAAGAGGTTGAGCGTGCCGGACTGGATGATGCGCCGCTTGTGGTGGCGGGCCTTGGGCCAGGGATCCGGGAAGAAGACGCGAATGCCGTCGAGGGACTCTGGTGCGAACATGCGGACCATGACCTCGATGCCGTCGCCGCGGATCATGCGGATGTTGTCGATGTCGTTGCGCACAACGGAACCCAGTAGCTTGGCCAGGCCAGGTTTGTAGAGCTCAACGGCGATGATGTTGGTGTCCTGCTCCTTCGGCGCCATCGCGGCGGTGGAGGTGCCGGTGCCGGAGCCAATCTCAACAATGGTTTTGGCGCCGCTGCGGCCGAACCATTCGTCGAGGTCGATGCGCTCGTCGGCGAGCATCTTGCCCAGGCGCGGCCAGTGCTCTTCGAAGAGGGCGTTCTGGTTGTCGGTGAGGGTGCCGCGGCGGAAGGTGACGTTGCCGAGGCGTGGGTAATCAAGATCGTTGCCGAATTCAGCGTTGAAGTCGGTCTGCAGCGGGCGGCCGTGTGGCATCTCGCCAGCTGGGGAGTTTTGAGGATTATCTGCAGTATTCATTGCCCATTATTGTTCCCTGTGTCTGGGTAACTAACAAAGTGCCGCGCCGCTAGGCCAGGGGGCATTCGTACGCATATTATGCACCGGATATAACCGGGTTGAGCTGCGAGGGGGTGAGTTCTTCCGTACAAAATGACGCGGCACTCGCGATATTTCAGCCCCATATTGGGGTGGGTAAAAGTCACATATGCTTAATGTCACACCAAGCGTACGCTTGTTTAAGTTGTGGTGAACGGTGTGGATATAACCACATTGGCTTTGAATGCCAAAGTTTAGCGGTAATTCACACCGACGTGGGGTTAATCTTGAGGTGAATGACCCATGGGGGACGTGTGCTCTGACTGTGTGCAGCGCATAGCCCTTGGCGATATACAACCTCACGAACCGGACCACTAGGAGATTCTTAGATGACCGCCACCATTAAAGGCCTCGTTGGCGAGCTGCCAACGAGCAACGAAAAGCTCATTTCTTGGATTAGCGAAAGTGTCGAACTATTCCAGCCGGAGCGAGTGGTCTTCGTCGACGGCTCCCAGGAAGAGGCAGATCGTCTCACAGCGGAGCTCGTGGAAAAGGGCACCCTCATCAAGCTGAACGAAGAAAAGCGTCCGAACTCTTACCTCGCTCGCTCTAACCCGTCTGACGTCGCACGTGTTGAGTCCCGCACCTTCATCTGCACGGAGACCGAGGAAGGCGCTGGCCCCACCAACAACTGGGCACCGCCGGCAGCCATGAAGGCAGAGATGACCGAGGCATTCCGCGGCTCCATGAAGGGCCGCACCATGTACGTGGTTCCTTTCTGCATGGGGCCTATCAACGATCCTGACCCGAAGCTGGGTGTCCAGCTCACTGACTCCGCGTACGTGGTCCTGTCCATGCGCATCATGACCCGTATGGGCGCACAGGCGTTGGAGAAGATTGGTGCTGAGGGCGATTTCGTCCACGCACTGCACTCCGTGGGCGCTCCGCTGGAGCCGGGCCAGGAGGATGTGACATGGCCGTGCAACGACACCAAGTACATCACCCAGTTCCCGGAGACCAAGGAAATCTGGTCCTACGGCTCTGGCTACGGCGGAAACGCCATCCTGGCCAAGAAGTGCTACGCGCTGCGCATCGCTTCTGTTATGGGTAAAGAAGAGGGCTGGATGGCTGAGCACATGCTCATCCTGAAGCTGACCAACCCGGAGGGCAAGAACTACCACGTCGCTGCTGCATTCCCGTCTGCTTGTGGCAAGACCAACCTCGCCATGATCACCCCGACCATCCCGGGCTGGTCTGCGGAAGTTGTGGGTGACGACATCGCGTGGATGCACCTGCGCGAGGACGGCCTTTACGCCGTGAACCCGGAGAACGGCTTCTTCGGCGTGGCGCCAGGCACCAACTACGATTCCAACCCGATCGCCATGAAGACCATGGAGCCGGGCAACACCCTGTTCACCAACGTCGCGCTGACCGACGACGGCGATGTCTGGTGGGAGGAGATGGGCGACGCTCCTGCGCACCTCATCGACTGGCACGGCAACGACTGGACCCCTGAATCCACCACAAAGGCTGCACACCCGAACTCCCGCTACTGTGTCCCGATTTCTCAGTGCCCAACTGCGGCACCGGAGTTCGACGACTGGAAGGGTGTCAAGATCGATGCCATCCTGTTCGGCGGCCGCCGCGCGGACACCGTTCCGCTGGTCACCCAGGCATTCAGCTGGAACCACGGCACCATGATCGGCTCCCTGCTCTCCTCCGGCCAGACTGCCGCAGCAGAGGGCAAGGTCGGCGCACTGCGCCATGACCCAATGGCGATGCTGCCGTTCATCGGCTACAACGCTGGTGACTACCTGCAGCACTGGATCGACATGGGCGTCAAGGGCGGTGACCGCATGCCGTCCATCTTCCTGGTTAACTGGTTCCGCCGCGGCGAGGACGGTCGCTTCCTGTGGCCGGGCTTCGGCGAGAACTCCCGCGTCCTGAAGTGGATCGTGGACCGCATCGAAGGCAAGGTCGACGCCGTCGAGACTGTCGTGGGCAACACCGCTCGCGCTGAGGACATCGACATCGAGGGCCTGGACTTCGACATCGAGGATGTCCGCGAGGCGCTGGCCGTCAACGCCGCTGACTGGGCTGGCGACATGGAAGACAACGCCGAGTGGCTCAACTTCCTGGGCGCCCGCGTTCCTTCCGAGGTCTGGGATGAGTTCCGCGCACTGAAGTCGCGCGTCGAGAACGCCTAAGCCAAAACTTAGGGCCTTCCCGCCCACCATCATGGTGAAGCGGGGAGGTCCTTTTGCACGCGAGAGACCTCTAGGCGCGCAGCACGATGACGAGGTTCGAAGTTAAGAATTCGCGCAGCACAGGCACGCGCGTTACCCACCACGCCCAGCTGGGGTGGTAGCGCGGAAAGGTGAGCAAAGCGTCATGCGCGGTGGCCCAGTTGAGGCCCTCGCGCGCGGAGACGTCGAAAAGCGAGGTGCCAAAGACGTTCTTTGGCGGGTGCCCGTGGCGGCGGGTGTAGCGGTCGCGGGCGAAGGCGCCGCCCACGTAGTGCTCCCACAGGCCCGTCTCGTGGCCGCCGAAAGGCCCCAGCCACACCGTGTAGCTCAAGATCACCAGCCCACCGGGCCGGGTCACGCGCAGCATCTCTTCTCCCATATCCCACGGATGCGGGATATGCTCGGCCACGTTGGAGGAGTAGGTGACGTCGAAGGTGGAGTCGGCAAAGGGCAGCTGCGTGCCGTCGCCGCGCACCGCGTTGGCCAGCTGAATTCCCGCGGCCGACATCTCGCCCGCATCGGGCTCAATGACAAAGTAGCGCGCCCCGCGCCCAGCGAAGGCCTCCGCGAAGTAGCCTGGCCCGCCGCCCACATCGAGCACGCGCGCGCCGGAAAGGGAGAGGCCGAGGTCGGTGCAGAGGGCGTCGACAAGCAGGGCGGTGTCGGAGGCCAGGCCACCGTAGAAGATGTCAGGCCGGGTCTGTTCGAAGCGGAAGGAACGCAGTAGCCGCCACGAACGCGCAAGCGTGGCCATGGCGCGGGTTTGTTTCATAACCCACTAGGCTAGTAGCTCGACATGAAAATTCTTTTACTGTGCTGGCGCGATTCCACCCACCCGCAGGGCGGTGGCTCGGAGCGCTACCTCGAGCGAGTGGGTGAGTACCTGGCGGCGCAGGGCCACGAGGTGGTCTTTCGCACCGCCCGGCACATGAACGCCGCCAAGCGGGAGCGCCGGGCGGGCGTGCTCTACTCCCGCGGGGGAGCGAAGTTCAGCGTGTATCCGCGCGCGTGGCTGGCTATCCTCGCCGGCCGGCTGGGGTTGGGGGAACTGAAGGGCGTGGACGTCATCGTCGATACCCAAAACGGCATTCCCTTCTTCGCGCGCTTGGTCTCGCCAGCGCCGACGGTTCTGCTCACGCACCATTGCCACCGTGAGCAGTGGCCGGTTGCAGGCCCCCTGCTGGCGCGCTTGGGCTGGTTCCTTGAGTCGAAGGTGGCGCCGCGGGTCTACCGTAATAGCCCCTACGTGACGGTCTCGCGGGCCTCGAAGCACGACCTCGAGGACCTAGGCATCAGGGGGGCGCGCATCATCGAAAACGGTGTGGATCCGCTGCCCGCGCACGTGCCGACGCTGGAGCGCGAGACCGCGATTCACCTGGTCACGCTCTCGCGGCTGGTGCCGCACAAGCAGATTGAGCATGCCATGGACACCGTGGCGCGCATGCCGGGCGCGGTCCTCGACGTCATCGGTTCCGGCTGGTGGGAGGCGCAATTGCGCGAGTATGCCGCGTGCATCGGGGTGGCCGAGCGGGTGCGCTTCCGCGGCCAGGTCACGGAGGATTACAAGCACGCTTTGCTCGCGCTTGCCGACGTCCATCTCATGCCCTCGCGCAAAGAAGGCTGGGGTTTGGCAGTGATGGAGGCCGCGCAGCACGGCGTTCCCACGGTGGGTTACACGTTTGGCTTGCGCGATAGCGTGGTCGCCGGGGAGACCGGCGTGCTCGTCGATACCGAGGACGAGTTCGCCCACGCCGTGCAGAAGCTGGTGGAAGACCCAGATGAGCGGCGTCGTTTGGGCGAGAATGCCCGGCAACTGGCGGCTAGGTACTCGTGGGAGAAGACTGGCCAGGCTTTCGAGAAGCTGCTTGGCGAGCTAGTGGAAAAGCAGCGCTAGCAAGCAGGAGCCAGAGCGTGGTCAGAGCCCACGGCACCGCGGGGGCAGGCGCGGCGGTCTCGGCGACGATGCGGCTATCGACCACCACGGCTCCCACCCCGAGTTCTTCCAGGGCGTCCATATCGCGGCGCTGCCAGGCATCGTGGGCGGCGACGTAAGCCGGCTGGGCTTGGTCCACTACCACGCCATCGACGATGAGCTCGCCCGACTCGAGCTTGTTTAACGCCTTGGAATACGGGTCCACGGCCACGCCGCCGCCGCGCAGGCTCACCAGCGAGGGGCGGTCGGGGAAGAAGGCGACGCGGCCGTCGAGGGCGTCGACAAGCTGCTGGTCCACCACGGGTTGTTCGGAGCGCGGGGCGAGCACGGCGACGTCGCGCGGGGCGCCGGGGGCTTGCAGGAGGCAGGCGAGGAGCCCTACCGCGGCAGGCAGATTCGGCAGCGCCCCCAACCCCGCGACGTAGAGGGGGATGGCGAGAAGGGTGAGCTTGGAGGCGTCGCGAAGCAGGCCCGCGCCAGGAACGTGCGCGATAAACCACCCCAGCGCGCCGGGGAAGAGCCACGCCCCGCAGGCCAGGCCGAGGCCGAGGGCGGCGAGGAGGTAAAGGGGGCGCCGACAAGCATGCTCTAGGTGCCGGGACCCCATGAACGCCAAGGCCGCGACGGCTAGGCCCGCGAGCGCGAAGCGGGAGGCGGGCACGGCGTCGGCGCTCCAGATTCCGCTCAAGCCCAGCAGTGCGCCCCCGGTGCCCACGAAGCCTTCCGCACGGGGAGCAAAGGCGGCGACCTGCGCGGCTGCGGAACCAGGTGCGGAGTTGTTGGACAGCGCCGGCACCAGCCACGGCAACCAGAGCAACACGCCCCCTGCGGCAAGCCGGAAGCGTCCGGTGACCAGCGCAATCACCACCCCGAAGACCCCGCCCGTGGGAGTCAGCGAGGACGCCCAAAGCGCGAGCCAGGAGACGGCGCGGCGTCGGTTAAGGCAGGCCCACGCCAGCACCGGCGCGAGCCACGCGGCTACCGCCAGCGACCACTGCCCCTGCAGAAGGCGCTCAAGAACGAAAGGATTGGCCACCGCACACGCCATCGCGGCAGCAGCCGCCAGCGGAGTGTGCGCCCACTTTGCCGCCCCCCACGCACTCGCCAAGGCGCTGGCCAGCACCAGAACACGCGCGAACCAATCGCCGCCCAGCAACGCCAAGACCCCATCTTGCGGTGCGTTGCGGGCAGGCAAGGTACCCAGCCCAAAGTTCGTGGCCGTCAGGCCCGGGTGGTGGAGTAACGCCATGTCACGCCACAGCAGCTCGCCCGGCACCAGGAAAGGCCAGCACACTGCGCCGACGAGCAGGAGACCCCACGCGACAAGGACGCGGCGGCTCCAGCTATGCGCGGTCACGGTGGCGGCGCATGTACAACGAGGCAGCATAGGCAAGCAAAACCACGCCGATAACCTTGCCGACCCACCCCACGATGCTCAGGATCTTCGCGCTTTCAATCGTGGTACGTACCGAATCGAGGCGCTCCTGCTTGGTGGCCTCGGACCACGACAAGTCGGCCTGGAAGAGCGCGCGGTCTGCGGTGTCATTTTCTTCCACCATCTGGCGGGCTTGGTCGGCGTCGGTGGCGAGGAAGATCTTGATGTCCTCGTGCACGTCCAGGATGGTGCCGGTGGTGGGCTCAACCCATACGTCGCGCTTGACGGTGTAGAAGGGCTCGAGGATGACATGCTCGGTGGGGCTCAGCCCGAAGCGCTCGAGGGACTCCGGCTTAAACATCGCCTTCGCAGGGCCCGAGCGGCGCAGCTGCTCTAGGTTGTCCTGCTGTGCAAAGCTCAGCGAGTCCACCACTGAAACCGGGTCGATTTCCTGGTGGAAGGAGTACGTGGGGATGCTCTCCCGCTTCTCCGTGCCCGTGAAGTCGATGGGCGCGGCCGTCTGCGTCATCGGGTCGAAGTACGGGTAGCTGCGCTGTTCTGCCTTGGCAGGGAAGAAGTAGCTGATGCCGTCGCGCTCGAAGTCCATGGAAGAAGCACCCGTGCCCAGTGGCGTGATGTTGAACTGCTGGGTGCTATTTAACCCTGGGATGGGATAGGCAGATTCGCGGTTGAGCAGGGAACTCTCTTTGAGCTCCGCGATGGTCTTACCGTCGGCCGTGACCTCGAGCGAAGAATCTGCGGAGGCCACGGCGTCGTCATTAGTAGCGGAGGTGGTGGTGACGCGCTTGAGCGTGATCACCCGGTCCTCGATGTAACAATAAAGCGGAGCCTGCTCCGATTCGCAGGCCGGGTCGCCGTGGGGATCGGCAGGCTTCTCGTGGTGCAGCGCGCGCAGGATGTTCAGCGCGGGCCCGGTGGCGGGCTCGGTGGTGACCGTGAAATTAAGGTTGAGCGGCAGCGGACGGGCCTGATTCTTATACAGCGGCGGGAGGACGGATCCAAGTAGAAGAAAGACAATCGCGGCGACGATCACCCTCGTCATCCGCGAGCTCCAATTAATCAGCCGCTTCATTACAGTAAAGTTCCAATCAGTTCGCTTGTGGCGTCATGGCCCTATGAATCTTAGCCGGAGGAAGGAGAAAACCGTTTTGGCTTCCTCAAAGACTGTACCCTGCCACCTTCCCGAGCTGGATGGATTGCGCGGATGCGCGGCCTTGGGGATCGTGGTCACCCACGTTTCCTTCCAAACTGGCACTGGATGGGGGATTGCGGAGCGCTTCGATTACTTCGTGGCGGTCTTTTTCGCGTTGAGCGCTTTTTTGCTGTGGCGCCGCCGCCATCTGCACACTACCCGGGATTATGCCTGGTCACGCGTGGCGCGCCTGGCGCCCGCCTACCTGGTGTGCGTGGTGCTGGTGCTCGCTTTGCTTCCCGACGCCCACTCCGTCACCCTCACCCAAGTGCTCAGCAACCTCACGAGCACGCAGATCTACGTGGTCGATGGTCTCGCGCCGGGTCTGACCCAGCTGTGGTCGCTGTGCGTGGAGTTCGCGTTCTACCTCGTGCTGCCGGCCCTGGCCTGGCTCATGAGGGGGTGGAACCGGCAGCAGCGGATGGCGGCCTTTCTGGCTGCAGCAGTGCTGAGTTGGGGCTGGGGTTTTGTGCCTTTCGTGGCGGACTTCGACAAAGGTGACGTCAATTCGCAGATTTGGCCGCCGGCGTATGCGTCCTGGTTCGTGGTGGGGTTGCTCGCTGCAGAGGCGGAGGGCCTGCGCCTTCCGCGCTGGGTGGAGCGGGCCCTGCGCATTCGGTGGGCGTGGTGGCTGCTGGCGGCAGGTTGCCTGTGGCTGGCCAGCCGCGAGTGGTTTGGCCCGCGGGGGCTGGAGCATCCGGAGCCGGGCGAGTTCGCGCGGCGCATCATTGTCGGTGCAGTGTTCGGTGCGTGCGTGATGGTGCCGGTGGCGCTGGCCCCGCGCGCGGAGAAAAGCGTGTTGGCGAGCGAGGTTTTCCAAGCGCTGGGCCGCTGGTCCTATTCGCTGTTTCTGTGGCACGTTGCGGTGCTCGCGGTGGTCTTCCCGCTGCTGGGGGTGCCGATGTTTAGCGGCTCGGTGGCCCACTTTGGCGTGGTCCTCGTGGCCACGGTGGCGTTGAGTCTGCTGGTGTCGGCGGTGAGCTATGTGGTGGTGGAGGATCCGGGGCGTCGGTTGTTGCGCGGCCACAGAACGCAGGCCAAGGCCGCGGCGCACAGGCAGGTCACCAAGACGGAGTCGCCGGCGTAGGCGCCGCTTGCCCAGGGGGCGCGGGCAAGCATGGCGCCCGCGGCCAGTGTGAGGGAGGCCGCCAAAGGAGCCGCGCTTAACGACGTCCACCTCAGCACCGCCCATGCCGCCACCCCTGCCAGTACGGCGGGCAGCCCCAGCAGGGCGAGGGTGCCCAGCCCGCATAGCGCCGCCACGGTGTGCGTGGATGCGTTGTCGGCGGGCAGCCAGGGCTCGCGTGGACGGCGGCGAAGTGCGAGCAGGCAACCGGCTACCGTGAGCAGTGCCAGCGCTCCGCCGAGACCCAGGGCCACCTGGTAGGGACGCTCGGCGACGAAGCTTTGGCGGAAGCTTCCGCTCGCGCCCGCCGGAATGACGTAGGCCTGGCCGCCGGCGTTGATCTCCCGGGGCTGCAGGTCCATGCTGCCGGTGGGGGAATCGAGGTGACCGCGCAGGCCCTCGTTGAAGGCGTCGCCGGTGATGAGGAGGCGCTCGGTGGAGGCGGCGGTGATGTCCCGGCCGGTGGCCGGGGTGGTGCTGGGCGGATTCCAGCCCTTTTCGCGCAGGCTTATCCACGTGCCCGTGGTGCGGACGCGGTGCTTGCCGGGGCGCAGGGTGAGGGTGTCGCCGGGGTTATAGCGCGCGCCGTCGATAAGCACGGTCTTTGTGGAATCGAGCGTGACCTGCATGGAACGCGGCGCGGTGAAGTCGCGGATGAGGATGCGGGAGTCCTGGAGCAGCTGCTGGAAGAAGAACTGCCGCACGTCCGGTGAGGTGTCTGGGACGGTGACCACGCGCTCTATGGGCGAGCCCATGACCTGTGCGTTGGCGATTCCCACCCGCTCTTTGAGTTCGATGCGGATAGAGTGCGTCGCACCGCCGGGCACGCGCACCTGGCGGGAGCGATAAGGCTTGAGCTTGACCTTGACCTTGGCGCTGCCCGAGCGCACGGTGACCTCGGTGTGGCCAGTGGCCATGAGATCGATGACGGGGGCGTCCCAGGCGGGCGTTTGGGGGTCCTTGTTGAGCTCGAGCCAGCCGGTGTCGCCAGGCGCTGGCCACCAGGCGGTGGAGTTCTCCCCGTCTACTGCGGAGGTGATGGAGCGCGCCGGATTGGCGCCGCCGAAGGAGTCGGCGTCGGCGGCAGACGAGGAGGCGCGGACCGTGCCGCCGTGGGACTCCACGGTGGTCAGCGGGCCTGCGGAGGGGTAGTCGCGCAGGCGGTTGTTCACGGTCGAGGGATCCTCAGCGCCCAGCGGGGCGGAGATGGGGCCGTCGAGGGTGCCGTAGTTGCGGTCGCTCAGGGTAGGGGTATCGGTGACGATGTCGGCGTTGCCCTCCACCAGCTCATACGCAGGCCGGTTGGCCGAATGCGCATCGAGGAAGGCCAAGGACTCGCCGCCGCCTGCGACGCGTACGGGCTCAGTGGTGCTGAGCGCTCCCGCGGAGTCTTGGTGCGGCAGGATGATGACCTCAACCTCGTCATTGGGGCCGAAAGCGTGGACCTGGCCGCCGTAAGAGGAGGCGTTGCGCCAAGCGGCTAGCTGCGAGTCGTCGCGGCCACTGGCCCCCTCGGTGGAGGCGAGGTCGTGGCGCAACAGGATCGCCCCGATACCTTGGCGTTGGAGTGCAGCGGTGCCGGTACGGGGATCGTCGTGAAGCGCGGCGACGATGCCATCGAGACCGCGGATGGCCTCGGGCGGAACCAGAGGGATGGCGTCGCGGACGGCCCAGGGGACGTCGAGAAGCGCCTGCGCCGGCTCATCGCGGGTCCAGCCCCAGCCTTGGCGCGCGAAGGAGGACTCGGGGAAGAGCAGCGTGCGGGTATCGCGGGCGGTGGCGTTGAGAAAGTCCGCGGCCTCGTGCCAGTAGTCGGGGACCGCGGAATAGGCGCCCTTGGGTAGGAGGCGGCCGGTCCACGCGGGCGAGAAGGAGGCACAGGCGAGCGCCGCCACCAGCACGGCAACCGCCTGCTTCCGGGAGGGACGCAGCCACGCGCGGCCCGAGTCAGGCAGCGAAAGGGGGGCGGTGGCCGCGGTGAATCCGAGCAGGAGCGGGATGCGAACTAGGGGGTCGAACTTGTGGAGGTTGCGCAGCGCCGCGAGTGGGCCGTCGAGAGCATGCAGGTACCACGCGGCGTGGGTGCCCAAGATGGCGATGCCCACGCACAGCATCACCGGCCATACGCGGGGCAGGCGGCTAAGCCCGTACAGGCCAACGGCCGCCACCGCGATGGTAACCAGAACGAAGAAAGGCTCGACGGCTAGGGCATATCCGGCGCTGCGTTCCGTGTCGACGAAGGGCGCCCAGCTGGTGGTGCCGCGCAGAATCTCCGGCAGGTTGAGCCAGCGGGTGGTGACAAAAGAGGACTCGATGAACTCGGTAAACGGAGGGGCGTAGCGGCCGAGTACTAGCAGCGGGACGATCCACCAGACCGATACCGCGGCGCAGCCGGCGAGCCAGGCCAGCCCGGGGCGCCAAGCGCGGCTATAGAACAGGACCACGGCGGCGGGCACGCAGGCCGCGAGCGTAGCCGTGGCATTGACCGCACCCATCAGCGCCACGGGAATGATGGCGGCCGCGGCGTCGCGCCAGTTCAGCTCGCGGCGCAGGAAAGGCAGTACGACCCAAGGCGCGAGCATGACCGGCCAAGTCTCCGAGGAGATGGCGCCCAGCGTGGTTAGCGCGCGCGGGGAGAGCGAGTAGAGCAGCGCGGCCAAGAAAGGCCACCAGCCGGGCGCTTGCCGCAGCGACGGCAGAGCGGCGAAAATGAGACGATGGAAGCCCCAAAAACCCACTCCGAGGACGAGCCACCACCAGAGGCGCTGGGCTATCCAGTCGGGGAGGAAGTCAGTGAGGAGAAAAAACAGGCCCTGTGGAAACAAGTAACCGTAGGCCTGGTTCTGCAGCTGGCCCAAGGTGAAGACCTCGGTGTAAGCGTGCAGGGCGCCGCGCAGAAACCCCAGTGGGTTCGCGGCGAGGTCATGTTTGGTGTCTGCGGCGGTCAGCCCAAAAGGCTGGCTAAAGACAATAATCGCTAGCACTAGCAGGCCGACAAGGTGCCAGCGCAGCTGCGGGCGGAGGGCTATGCCGCGGGAGAAAAAGCCACGCACATTAGTTGCGGGAGCCGTACTCCGGGCCACCCATGACGGCGTCGGAAGTAGACACAGCGTTGCCTGCCGGGACCACGTCAGCGTTGGAGAACTGCGCGATGCCAATCACCGTAATGACGCCGAGGGCGATGCCCACGACGGTGCTGCCCACGGCTGGGCCGAGGGTGCGCTTGTTGAGGGAGTCCGTCTCGAGTGCCATGGTCCTAGATACTAGCAGCTACACGGCGCAATTCCTGTACGAATCGCGCCGGGGATGCGGCTAGCTGTAGGCCTCGGGTTCCTCGTCGTCCTCGTCGTCGTCAAGCTCGGGCGGAACGATGAACACCGGAAGGCCCGCATTACGCACGATGTGCTCGGCAGTGGAGTTGGTCCACCAGCCGCGGAAGCCGCTGAGCGCGCGGGTGCCGGTGACGATGACGTCGACGTCGAGTTCTTGCGCGGCGTCGACAATGGCGGAAGCAATCGTGGTCACCGACTCCACCAGGTGAGCGCGGCCGCTCAGCCCCAGGCTCTCGGCGACCTCGATGCCCTGCTTGCAGATGCGCAGCGCCTCCTCGTAAGCGGGATCGTCCTCGACGTTATCCGGCGCTACGGTGGACTGGTGCAAACCCGTGCGGCTCACGGCACGCGCGGCCTGGCGGGCAACCGGTTCCCACGCCGTGAGGATTTCCACGCGGCGCGGGCGCAGCAGGCGGGCCGCGTGCTCCATGGCGCGGGCAGCGCGAGTGGAGCCGTCGTAAGCAATCAACATGGTCTCTGCGTTACTCATAGGGGCCATAGTAACCCCCTTCACGGCCGCTGCGTGGCCAATCGTGCACACTGGAGGGCATGCATCTTTCCCATTGCTTCCGTCCCGCGGCTGAATCTGCAGCCGCTTTTTCGCGTCCGCAGGTACGAGTGCGCGCAGCTGCCGTACTCGCCGCGGTGGGGCTCGGAAGTACCTTGGTGGCTTGCGCGGATGAGGAGGTCGCGCCGCCGGAAAACATGGCGTCGTCAAGCGCCAGTGCTACCCCACAGACCAGCGCCGCGCCCGCCGCAACGGACCGCCGGCAGCTGGCGGCCTCCCTGCTCATGCCGCCGGCCGTCAACTACGACGACGCACGCCAGAAGCTCGAAGCCGGCGCGGGCGGCATCTTCATCCCCAGCTGGGCGGACCCAAATCTGCTCACCGAAGAGGGCCGCAACATCGTGGCCCTGCGAGAGGAACTGGACCGCGACTTCAAGGTCTCCATTGATTTTGAAGGCGGCCGCGTGCAGCGCTTCTCCGAAGTCCTCGGGGCATTCCCGGCCCCGCAGCAGATGGCCGCAGACGGCAGCCCGGAGGATGTGGAGAGGATCGGCGCGGAGATCGGCGGCGTGCTCAAGGCACACGGCATCAACGTGGATTTCGCCCCGGTCCTCGACGTCGACGGCGGCGGGCTCGAAGTGGTGGGGGACCGCTCCTTCTCCACCGATCCGGCGCAAGCCGGTGAGTATGGCGCAGCCTTTGCCCGCGGCCTTGAGTCGGCCGGCGTCGAAGCCGTGTTCAAACACTTCCCAGGCCACGGGCGCGCCTCGGGGGATACCCACCTGGCTGAGGCCGTGACCCCGCCACTGGAGGAGCTCTACACCCACGAGTTCGTGCCCTTCGAGGAGGCCGTCCCCGCGGCCCCTGGGGCCGGCCTGATGATGAGCCACCTCGCTGTGCCGGGCCTGGGCGATGGCCAAACGGCGGCTTCTATCAATCCGGCCGCTTATAAGCTCGCGCGCGAGCATCTGCATTTCGAAGGCCCCATTTACACCGATGACCTGGGTGGAATGGCATCCATCGCGGATACGATGGACGTGCCGCAGGCGGTGGTCGCTGCGATTGGGGCGGGTGCTGACATGCCCTTGTGGTCCACTGACGGGGGCTTCGACGCGGCTATCGACGCCGTCGTGGCAGCCCTCGATGACGGCACCTTGAACGAGGGGCAACTGCAGGCTTCTGCCCGGCGTCTGGCGGAGTAAACGGGACCTTACTAGGAATGTTGCAGCTCGAACGATAGTCTTTAAGGCGTGAAAAAGGCAGTAGGACAGCAAACTGGCAAAGGCTGGCGCATCACCCTCGGCGTGATCGTCGGCCTTCTCCTGATCGCGGGCATCGCCTACACGTGGGACGTTATTGCTAATCAGGGCAAGGTTCCGCGTGCGACGTCCGTGGGCGGTGTGGACATCTCCAGCATGGAGCGCACCGCTGCGGTAGAGAAATTGGAGCGCGAGCTTGGCGACGTCGAGACCAAGCCCGTCAACGTCACCTCCGGGGAGAAGTCTTCCCAGTTAGTCCCTGCCGAGTCAGGCCTGACGCTGAACTACCAGAAGGCCGTGGACGGCATTCCGGATGCTTCCTATAATCCGGTGACTCGTCTGTTTAGCTTCGTAAAGGCTACAAAGGAAATCCCGGTCGCCGTTGATATTGACGACACTGCACTGGATGGTGCGCTGGAGCGCGTGAAGAACGAGCTCTCCTTCGCGCCGAAGGATGGCATGCTGGAGCTCAACAACGGCCAGCTTAAGGTGACCAAGCCAGTGCTGGGCCAGACGGTGGAGCCGGATGATTTGAAAAATAGCATCACCGAAAACTGGCTCGACCCAGCGGGCGTTGAGGTAGAGCCTGTCGAGGTGGAGCCCGCTATCAATGACGACGCGATTGAGGCGATGCGCACTGGCGAAGCCGCCAAGGCCCTCGACAACCCGCTCACCATCAACGGCGAGAACAACGTCGCGGGCACGCTGCGCAAGGACGAAATCGCGCAGTTCGTCTCCATTGAGGCGAAGGACGGCAAGCTGGAACTGAAGGTGGATACCCCGAAGGCGCAGCAGCTTTTCGAGGAGCGCATGGATGGCGCGCAGGTGCCGGGCCAGAATGCCAAGATTTCCTTCAGCGGCGACAAGATGAATGTGACTCCATCGGTCGATGGCTCGATTATCGACTGGGAGAAGACCTTGAAGGACTTCGACAAGCGCGTCAAGGGCGACGAGCGCACCTGGGATGCGGACTACAAGCCGGATCCGGCGGAGTACACCACCGAGATGGCGGAAAAGGCTACCTTCAACGACACCGTGTCGGAGTTTTCCACCGGCGGCTTTTCTGGCGCATCGGGCGAGAACATCCGCCGCGTGGCGGCGCAGGTCGACGGCGCTGTGGTCAACCCAGGTGAGACCTTCTCCCTCAACGGCTACACCGGCCCGCGCGGCACGGCGCAGGGCTACGTGGAGTCCGGCATCATCATCAACGGCCACTCCGGCACCGCAGTGGGCGGCGGCATCTCGCAGTTCGCCACCACGCTCTACAATGCCGCTTACTTCGCCGGCTTCGAGGATGTGGCCCACACGCCGCACTCTTACTACATCTCCCGCTACCCGGCCGGCCGCGAGGCTACCGTGTACGAGGGTTCCATCGACTTGCAGTTCAAGAACACCACGAACACCCCGGTCCGCATTGAGACCAGCTTCGGTGGCGGCAAGATCACCGTCCGCTTCAAGGGCGTGAAGACCTACAACGTGGAGTCTGTCAACAACGGTCGCTGGGCCACTACCCAGCCAACCCGTATGTCGGTGGGTGAGGATTGCTCGCCGTCGTCAGGCGCGCCGGGCTTTACTACCTCGGATACCCGCATTATTAAGGACCTCTCCGGCCGCGAGATTTCGCGCGAAACCACCACCACGGTCTACGACCCGCAGCCCATCGTCTCCTGCGGTTAGGTCATGGCTCGGCCGATGCACACCGCGGTGAAGGACCCGGCGGACGTCGATCAGCTGGCCCAGCACCCGATTGCCTTTCGCCGCGCACCCAGGTCTTTGCCTACCTGCGGCGCCAATCGTTGCAGTTCTTCACCAACAACCGCGGTGGGGAAATCCAGTCCCGCCTGACCAACGACATCGCGGCCATGCGCGGCACGGTGACCACCACGGCGACCTCCGTGGCCAGCAGCCTCACCATGACGGTGGCCACTCTGGTAGCGATGGTGGCGCTCACGCAAATCATTTTTGGCGTCATGCCAGCGCTGATCTATCTCGTCGCCGGCTTGGGCCCGGGGATTACCATTGGCACGCTCATCGCGTTTAGTACCCTGCAGACTCAAATCTTCCGCCCCATTACCGGCCTGCTTAACGTGGGCGCGCAGTGGGTGGCGTCCATGGCGCTGTTTAGCCGTGTCTTCGAGTACCTAGACCTGGAGCCCGAGCTCACAGAAGCCACCGAGCCC
Organism: Corynebacterium sp. HMSC06C06; assembly: GCF_001807295.1. NCBI lineage: Bacteria > Bacillati > Actinomycetota > Actinomycetes > Mycobacteriales > Corynebacteriaceae > Corynebacterium > Corynebacterium sp. HMSC06C06. The sequence goes on along the minus strand of NZ_KV788491.1, from coordinate 16,782 downwards.
GCCCAGCTTGCCGACGCCTCCCTCACCCTCCAGCACGTTTCCTACCGCTACCCCGGCACCGACACCGACGCGCTTTCCGACGTCTCCCTTTCCATCCCCGCCCACACCACCACCGCACTTGTGGGGCATACCGGCTCCGGCAAATCCACGGTGGCCGCGCTCCTGGCGCGCTTGGCCGACCCGACGGAAGGCTCCGTGCTCTTAGGTGGGGTAGACCTGCGTGACATTCCTGCCGAGCAGCGCGCGGAGGTCATCGGCGTGGTCTCCCAAGAGATCTACCTCATTCATGGCACGGTGCGCGAGAACCTCCTCTTCGCGCAGCCGGATGCCAGCGAGGAACAGATGTGGGCGGCGCTTAACGCCGCCCGCGTGGATGAGGTCATCGCTGCGCTTCCCGAGGGACTCGATACTCTCGTAGGCTCGCGTGGCTACCGCTTCTCCGGCGGTGAGCAGCAGCGCCTCTCGCTCGCGCGCACGCTGCTGCGCCAACCCCAGGTGCTCATTCTGGATGAGGCCACCTCCGCCCTCGACAACGAAACCGAACGCGCTATCCAGGAAGCAGTCCTTGGTGCGGATGCGACCCGCCTGGTCATCGCCCACCGCCTGTCCACCATCCGCGATGCCGACCAGATCGTTGTCCTCGATGCCGGCCGTATGGTTGAGCGCGGCACCCATACCGACCTGCTGGCCCGCGATGGCGCTTATGCGGCGCTCCTTCGTGCCGCATCCGCGGCTGACGCTTCGTAGAGAGCTGCTCCAGAGAATCTTAACGCTATTAACTTTCAGTCATGTGGCTTGTTGAAAGCTGAGGATCTGAATGGCTTCGGAATACCCCTGGGCCTTCTTGGCGATACTTCCTTTTGTTGGGCTGCTGAAGGTTCTGAATTATCTGCTGGTATTGGCAGTATTAATGGTTGTTTTACTGTTGCTGGAGGGTGCTCTCCAAAAGCCATTCTTCTGTGTGATGGTTGCTTGCTATGTGACGGGGGTAAAATCGAATAGGTTTACCCCCTTAAATGGGTAATGTGTTCAATTTCACAGGAAGCTATATGGCGCTACAAAAACGTTTGTCGAGCTGCGAAAAAAGTTTTCACGCTAGCGTGGATGAAGCGGAACCTTGAGTGATCTGGCTGAATCTCCGGGGGGGGGG